>JAHIEN010000003.1 GCA_018901615.1 Candidatus Omnitrophota bacterium
CCACTTTCCAGTCAACAAGCCGCGTCGCGGGTAAAGTAGAGCCGTCTTTCATCTTTAATTCAGCTTCCAGCTTACAGCTACTGTCAAGAGGCACCGTAGATCGATCTGCCTTGACCTCAAGGGATTCTACTTCGGATATGTCTATGTCTTTATTGAGTGCCTTAGCAGGCACGCTGTTGATCTTGTTTCGGTCTACTTTTTCTTCTGTCTTCTCCTCTGTTTTTTTGTTATCTGACTCAGCGGGCTCGACGACTTTAATCTTGATGTCGTTACTGAATGCCTTGGCAGGCACCCTGCGAATCTTATCCCGGTCTATTTTTTCTTCTGTCTCCTTCTTTATTTTGTCCTGGACACCGATTACTCTGCCGCCTGTCTCTCTTTTTTTGCTGTCATCATCTACGAGTTGCTCTTTTTTTATTTTTTTGTTATCTTTTATTGTTTTAGGGGCTTCTTTTAATAATTTTAAGAGAGGGGTTTTTTCAGGGATGCCCAGCAGAGTCGAGGGTATCCAGCGCAATGAGAGGTTCTCGAACCTCGGCACAAAAGGATACAGGACCGAGGATATTATTAAAACAAAAGAGAACATGATCGCGCCGACCTTTATCTGCTGCCACAGGCTCATCACCTCTCGTGGATCACCTATTATCATAGAGCCTTTCCTTTTTTTCTCGCACAGGAGATCAAGCCGCATGGTGAATATGAATAATAATAAAAATAAGGCCAGTATTACTATGTAGAAGATTTCCTGTTCAAGCGCCATACCCACAGAAGAGATCAGCAGACAGACGGATATAAACTGAAGCATCGCGTAGCTCTTACCCGATTCCAGGCCAAAGCTCTGGAACAACGTAAGCCAGACAAGCGCTGTAGAAAATATCCTCAATAGGTTTTCAAATGTTATAGCTGTAGTAACCAGTCTGCCAAACATTATCACCACGGCTGCCAGCGAAAGCATCCCTATAAAAAGTTCCATATACTGGAACCGGCGATTGGTCAGCTGCCAGCTGACAATGAACCCCGCGATTACCCCAACCATAACTATCATTAAGACAAAACGGTTCATTATGCCTTGTACACTGAAAAGTCCCAGCAATACCAGGCCAAGATTCGCGAAATGATAATATAATACGTCTCTGTCCATTAAATGAGCACATCACTTACGCGACCTACAGTCGCGTAAGTGATAGGTGCGAATTTATCCCGAGTCCGTCGAAGGCGGACGAGGGAACATATCATGTTGTCTCGAATTTCTTCTCAAGGTCATCGCCCTTTGAAATCCTATATACAACCGCCTCCAGATTAGCCAGGGATTCGTCAAATCTTTTTGCGGCCTCAATATCGAGATATTCCTCTTCGGCCATGTGCCCAAAAGTAGAAGTCGCAAGTACTATGACTATAAGCTTTACCCCTTTTACTTTAAACTGCACCAGGCTGGACAGGCTATCTATATCATTATCCAGCATTACTGTTATCAACGTAGAGCGATAAGGCGTCATAAAGATAGCCTCTTCCAGGGTTTGGCTCAAAGTAAAGTCCCCGTCCGCACGTACCTTGGCAAGGTACTCGAGTATACTATACATATGCGAATCACCCTTACCAAAAGGCAGAGTTACAGCCTCTTTGCCATACCCTATCAGTTGAACCAGCACTCTTTCGTTCAGAAGATATCTTGCGATAGAACCCGCTATCTTAACAGCGTATTCAAGCGTGGTATCTCTACCGCTGCCAATATCGTGCCCCTTCTTTAAATCCAGCACTATAGTAGCTTCCTGGACCGCGTTGCGCTCAAATTGTTTTACAATCAACTTGCTGCGCCTGGCGCTCGATGTCCAGTGTATTCTGCTCATCGAATCTCCTCTTTGATACTCTCTCACGCCATAAAATTCATGATCGTCTCCGCTTATTTTCGCGGTCTCAACTCCCATCCATGATACTGAACCTTTAGCCATTTGCGGAAAAGAAAATATCCTGAATAGATTCGGATAGACCAGTATCTCCGAAAAAACTTTAATTACCTTTTTGGTCTTGAAAAATCCAAGGGCATCCTGAGAAACAATAGTAGTGGGTCCTATCCTCCATAACCCTCTTTTATAGCAATTGGCTATATAGCTGATCTTTTTGTCCTCTTTAGGGTCGAGGCTCAATATAAACAGTGATGTACCTTGCTCTTCGGGCGGACCTCCGAGAAACATATCAAGAAGTTCAAAAAAATAGAGCGGCAACCCCCGTCTATTATGGATGGACATCTTGACATTGACTATGTCGTCTTCATAGGCCGTGTCCTGCACTTCTCTTGAAATAGTCACGTCAGGGACATTGAATTGCAGATGAATAAAAGAAAGCAGGAACATGACAAAACCTACTATAAAGAAGATATAGACCATTGTTATGTCAGTATTCCACGCTATGGCAAGGAGGATGATTACTGATAAGAGAAGAAAAATGCTTTTTGAAGTGAACATATTACAGTGGTACCGATACTTTCTTTAATATATGGCTCACTATGTCTTTTGAAGTCAAGCCGCGTACTATTGACCTGGGCTGTAATACCAGCCTGTGCTTCAATACGCAATAGGCCAGTCTCTTTACATCATCAGGAATCACATAATCTCTCTTGTCCAGAAATGCCAATGATCTTGTCGTGCGCATAAGGGCAAGCGAGGCTCGCGGGGATGCGCCGAGCTTTATATCGCCAGGCAGGTTCCTGGTCGCGGAGATTACATTAACCATATATTCTACTATTTGCGGCTCGATGTGCACAGATGTCACGGCCTTCTGCAGTTCAAGTATCTCTTGTATGGACACCACGTTCTGAAGATCATCCAGAGGAGACTTTTTAACGTTTTGCGTAAGGATATTTGCCTCATCCTGTACTGAAGGGTAACCCACGCCAAGCTGCATTATAAACCTGTCGACCTGAGACTCAGGCAAAGGATATGTGCCGTGAAAATCTATGGGGTTTTGTGTTGCTATAACAAAAAATGGCACGGGTAAGGCCCTTTCTACTCCGTCTATGGTCACCTTGAACTCCTGCATAGCCTCCAGAAGGGCAGACTGAGTCCTCGGCGTTGTTCGGTTGATTTCGTCAGCCAAGACTATGTTTCCAAATATAGGGCCTTCCTTAAATTCAAACTCGCCATTTTTTTGATTATAGATAGAAACGCCTGTCACATCTGAAGGCAAAAGGTCAGGGGTAAACTGGATCCTTTTAAAATTGGCCTGTATAGATTTTGACAGAGCCCGGGCAAGAGTTGTCTTGCCAAGACCTGGCACGTCTTCCAGCAAAACATGGCCGTTGCTGATCAGGCCTATGACCACCAGTTCAATAACCTCTCTTTTGCCTATTATGACTTTTGAGATATTGTCGATTAGTTTTTGCGGAATTTCATGAAGGTCAGGCATAGCAACTCTCCTTTTCCTAAAGTTTACATTTTCTGCATTGCAATATTTGTAAGGTTTATGTTCCCTTTATTCCATAAGCCAATTCCTCACTAAATATAGCATATATAGCAATTATTGTCAAAAAAATAACCCCGCACCGAATTTTGATAAATCAGAATTCAGTGCGGGGCATGCACGTTCTACATAAATACTGTCAACTGTGAACCGTCAACAGTCAACTAAATCAATACATTCCGCCCATTCCTCCACCTGGAGGCATGCCTGGGCCCGGCTTATCTGGTTCAGGAATATCAGTGACCAGCGCCTCTGTCATCAATAGAACGCCAGCGACACTTGCCGCGTTTTCCAGCGCTGTCCTTGCTACCTTTGTCGGATCTATAATGCCGGCGGCTATCATGTCTACGTACTCGCCTGTTGCGGCATTAAATCCTGTGTTCTGTTTTTCCTCTTTAACTTTATGCACCACTATAGAGTCTTCCAGTCCTGCGTTTTTCACTATTTGCCTGATAGGCTCTTCGAGCGCGCGCCTTACTATGTCCAAGCCTATCTTCTCGTCACCCTTAAGCTTGAGCTCGTCTAATTTCGCTATGGTCCTTAAGAACGCCACTCCGCCTCCGGGCACTATACCTTCCTCCACAGCAGCCCTTGTGGCGTGGAGCGCGTCTTCAACGCGGGCCTTCTTCTCTTTCATCTCTGTTTCAGTGGCAGCTCCAACATTTATTACAGCGACACCGCCTGCTAATTTCGCGAGGCGCTCCTGCAGCTTTTCCTTGTCATAATCAGAATCAGTATCTTCTATCTGTCTCTTTATCTGGGCAATCCTTCCATTGACATCATTGCTCTTCCCCGAACCTTCTACTATAGTAGTTTCATCTTTAGTCACAGTGACTCTTTTTGCTTTTCCAAGATCATCAAGCGTGATGTTTTCTATCTTGATGCCTAGATCCTCTGTGATGGCCTTTCCTCCGGTAAGAACAGCAATATCTTCAAGCATTGCCTTGCGCCTGTCACCATAACCCGGCGCCTTTACAGCGCAACAATTCAGCGTGCCGCGGAGCTTATTCACTACGAGAGTCGCAAGGGCCTCTCCCTCGATATCTTCCGCTATTATTAAGAACGGCCTGCCTGCCCTGGCTATCTTTTCAAGAAGCGGCAGCATGTCTTTCATAGCAGAGATCTTTTTCTCGTAGATCAGGATAAGCGGGTTTTCTATGGCCGCCTCCATCCTCTCCGCATCTGTTACGAAATAAGGAGAGAGATAACCCTGGTCAAACTGCATACCTTCTACTACATCCAGAGTAGTTGCCATTGACTTTGCCTCTTCTACAGTAATGACCCCGTCCTTTCCGACCTTTTCCATCGCCTCTGCTATTAATTCTCCTATAGCATGGTCATTATTCGCGGCAATGGAAGCCACCTGGGCAATCTCTTTCTTGTCTTTAATGGGCTTTGACATCTTCTTCAAGTTGGCTACTACTTCTTCGACTGCCTTATCAATGCCGCGTTTCAATGCGGTAGGACTGATGCCTGCTGTTACGTTCTTCAGGCCTTCCTTATATATAGCCTGCGCCAGCACTGTTGCTGTTGTAGTGCCATCGCCTGCTACTTCGCTGGTCTTTTCAGCAACTTCCTTTACGAGCTGAGCCCCCATATTTTCATAGGGGTCCTTTAATTCTATTTCTTTTGCTACAGTAACGCCGTCCTTTGTAATGGTAGGTGAACCAAATTTTTTATCAAGGACAACGTTTCTTCCTTTTGGGCCCAGAGTGGCCCTTACTGCCTCTGCCAGCTGATCAATGCCGCGGGCTAAAGCCGCTCTTGCTTCTTCTCTAAACGCTAACTGTTTTGCCATCTCTTTTGCCTCCTTGTTTGAAATTATTTGATTATCGCTAAAATATCCTCTTCTTTTAAAATCAGGTATTCCTCTTCCTTGTAGCTTACTTCATTTCCGGCATATTTACCAAAAAGCACTTTATCGCCCTTTTTTACTTCCAATGGCTCGATCTTGCCACTCTCAAGCACCCTGCCTTTGCCTACAGCAACTATTTCGCCCTTCTGTGGCTTTTCCTTTGCGCTATCAGGCAGCACAATACCGCCTTTTGTCTTCTCTTCTGCTTCCAGGCGCTTCACAAGCACCCTGTCTCCCAATGGTTGCATTGACATACTAACACCTCCTTATATTGTTTTGTTTAATTATCAGCACTCTCACGAGAGGAGTGCTATCAATGAGATATGATATTACTACTATAACAAAAACTTGTCAAGTATTTTTTTCACTTAGGACCTGTCCCGCCGACGCAATAGGACAGTGTTTCATTTTTTAGTTGTTGAGTTCAAAAGAGATGACTATGTTAAAGGTGATCTGATACTGGCGCATTCCTTTGGGGAATGGCGGAAAGGGACTTGCCTCCCTTATGCTGTTCATTGCTATACCCCTTAATGTCCTGTCATCCACTGACTTCTCGTCAATTATCTTCACTCTCAAAAGTTCACCGCTGGAAGCAACTACAAAAGAGATAAAGATCTCTCCTCTGCCCACTCTTTTTCTGATCGGGTAATTGCGGTCTGCATGCTGCCGTATCTTTTCCCTTACTGCCTTGTAGTAACTTATATAGGTGGCCTTTTTCGCGTCGTCTTTTTCCTCCTCCACGACTTTCTCAAACGTCTTTTCTTTTGCCTCTATTATCTCAGCAACAGGTTTGACAGGTTGTTTTGCTTCAGTAGGTTTTTTGGCTATTGGCTTTGGAGGGTTAAGGATCTCTTCTTTTTTTATATCAGGGAGTTTATTGAGAACAGGATCCGACTTTTTACTTGCGCTCTCTTTTTTTACAGCGGGTTCTTTAATCTCGTAGTATGTTATCTCTATCTTTTTAAGGGCGCGTTCACTAGGTGTAAACGGCATGCGCGGAGCGCTTAAAAAAAACACGGAATGGAGTAATATTGAAACAATCAGCGCGAATTGGAAGGTCTTATTGTCCGGCATTTGTATCTATGATAGCAACTGTAACATCTTTTGTCAATCTGGCGGGCAGGGGCAAATCCTGCCCGCCAGACAAGCGCATTAAAATCTATAACTTACTTCTACTTCGAAATTCCTCCCCGGAGAAGGGTAATAGTTCTTTGCAGTACCGGACGAATTTGTCACGCCGTACTCGGAATATTTCTCGTCAAAGATATTATTCACGGCGAACGACACTTCCGCATCCTTTATATTATACAATAATTTACCATCTATTGTTATATAATCATCCATTTTCTGCACCTGGTTTTTTTGGTCACTTATCATATATCTGCTCCCAATGTAATTGCCGATAAGCGCAACATTACAATCTGCCGCTGGTTTAAGCTTTAGGCCCACGCTGAACTTGTTGCGCGGCACAGCGGGTATGTCATTATTTTTATAATCACCTTCCATAAATTTTGAGCGGTCATAGGTATAACTGAAGAAACTCGACAGTGTGTCATTTAGCTCAGAGCTAATTCTCGTCTCTATGCCTGAATGGCGCGTCCGGTCATAGTTTTCATTAAAGAAAGTCGCGGGGTTATAATAGATCTCGTTCTTTATATTCATAATATAGGCGGTAGTATCGAAACGCATCTTATCCGATAAAGCGTGTTTTATTCCAATCTCATATTGCTCGCCTTCCTGTGGCTGCAGATTTTCGTTCAGCCCCATATTAGCCCCTGAATTTATATACCATTCGTCAGTAGCAGGGAACCTGAAGCTCTGCTTGTAATCGCAAAAAATACTTGATCCCTCGTCGTATAAATATGCGATAGATGCCTGGACCACTGAATCAGAAGGCTCCCTCTTGGTGTATTTTATCTGTGAAGAGCTCTGGTCAAATATATAGGTATTGTGCTCATAGCGATATCCGCCTGAAACAATAAACTTTTCATCGATCTTTTGCTCGCAATATACATATGACCCTGCGCTCTCCTTTGATATGTCTATCTCATCCACGCTCCACCCTCTGCCTGACAGCTCGTTGTCCGCGTTCAAGTAATCAAATCCCATTATGAACTTTGTCTCGGTCCGATCTGCCCTTAGGTTTTTTTCATATCTTGAGTTAAAATCCAACGTATGTATCTTATTTTGAGAAATACTATTAACACCCCAGGCCACTGCACTGGTGTATGTTTTTCTGCGGCGAAAAGATATATCATTAACAAAATTCCCTATCTCAGAACCATTGACAACAGGATCTGCGTCAAGTCTTAATCTTATATATCTATCTTTTGTCAGCGCTCGGTCTTCCATATAGGTGCTCTGCCTCCTGCCGAGATTCCCCATATCAGATTCTGAAAGAGCACCTGGCATACCATAACTATCTTTATGAGACCCTGTGCTCAAATCCAGATTGAGCCGTTCAAATAAAGGATAGCCAAATCTGCCGTTAAAATCCTTTGAGCGCATCGCGTTATTTTCTCTGTAACCCTTTGTATCATAGTATTTTGCATTAAGGTAATATGAAAACTCTTTTATGGATCCGCTCAATTCACTTGCTTCAGAAAAGGCATTGTAGCTTCTGTAACTGGTTACAATATTACCCTTTAATACGCCTTTACCTTTTTTAGTTACGATATTCACCACGCCACCAACCGCATTGTCGCCATACAGAACACTTGCTGAGCCTCGCAAAATCTCTATTCTATCGACAGACTCAACAGGTATCTGACACCAATCCGCACCTGACATATCGATCTGATTGACCTTTCTTCCGTCAACAAGAACCAGCACATTGCTAGTAGCTGTTTCGCCAAATCCGCGCATATCGACCTTTGCCGTCTTTCTATTGCCCGTATACCCACTGACAAAGACACCGGCCTCTGATTGCAGGAGATCTGCCACATTGGCTGCCGCAGACTGCGCTATATCATAGGCTGTGATCACGGTTACATTAGAAGCTGATTCATAAGCAACCTGCTCTGACCTGACAGGTGTCACCACTATCTTCTCAAGGTCAACGTTTTTGGTTTCTTCCGCGAAAACTGCGCTGATACTTAAAACTAAAACACACGCTAATGCGCTGAATAACAATATTGCCTTTTTCATCTTTCCTCCTTAAAATAAAAACCCCGAC
>JAHIEN010000040.1 GCA_018901615.1 Candidatus Omnitrophota bacterium
CCCGCTCAAATCCTTTACCTCGAGAATAGGCAAACCCATATTAATGGAGTTTCTGTAAAAAATACGCGCAAAACTTTCAGCTATCACGCAAGAGACGCCAGCGCCTTTTATTGCCAGCTGAGCGTGTTCCCTGGATGACCCGCAGCCGAAATTCTTCCCTGCGACAATTATGTCGCCCCTGGAGACCTTTTTGGGAAAATCAGCGTCTATATCTTCCATGCAATGCTCGCCGAGCTCCCTGGCATCCTGCGTATTCAGAAACCTCGCAGGTATTATCTCGTCTGTATTAACATCATCCCTGAATTTCCAGACCTTGCCTTTGAATTTCATCTTACCTCGTCAGGATGAGCTATCCGCCCTTTTATCGCGCTCGCTGCCGCCACAGCGGGATTTGAAAGATATACCTCGCTGTCAGGATGCCCCATCCTGCCCCTGAAATTCCTGTTTGTAGTAGCGATCGCCGCCTCGCCTTTGCCTAAAACCCCAAGGTGCCCGCCAAGACACGGCCCGCAGCTGGGAGTCGAAAATACGCCTCCCGCATTTAAAAATATCTGCGCCAGGCCTTCATTTACAGCCTGTAAATATATCCTCTGCGTAGCAGGCAGGATAATCAATCTCGTCCTTGAATTAACTTTTTTGCCTTTTAATACCTTTGCCGCTATCCTTAAGTCAGAGATCCTACCATTGGTACAGGAACCGATTACTGACTGGTCTACACTGACCTTTTTAAATTTTCTGGCAGGGCCGGCATTGCTCGGAAGATGCGGGGCTGAAACCTGAGGCTCTATCTTTCCGGCATCATATTCGCGCACGTCGCAATATCTCGCATCCTTATCGCTCTTAAAGAATACACCCTTCACCCTTCTCCCTTCACCTCTTATATATTTTCGCGTTACCTCATCCGGCTCAATGATACCGGATTTTCCGCCAGCCTCAATGGCCATATTGCACATGCTGAACCTGTCGTCTATTGGAAGACCGCGGATGACCTCTCCTGTAAATTCCATTGCCTTGTACAGCGCGCCGTCAACCCCTATATCGCCGATAGTATGTAAAATCAGGTCCTTGCCTCCGACCCACTTTCCCAATCTTCCTTTAAAAACGAACTTTATCGTCTCCGGCACTTTCAGCCACACGCAGCCTGTAATAAAACCGGCCGCCAGGTCTGTTGAGCCCACGCCTGTTGAAAACGCGCCGAGAGCTCCGTATGTGCAGGTATGGGAATCAGCTCCTATTATCAGGTCTCCCGGCCCCACAATACCCTGTTCCGGCAAAAGCGCGTGCTCCACGCCCATCCTGCCGATCTCGAAATAATTTTTAATCCTGTGCTTTATCGCGAATCTCTGCAGGATCTTTGCCTGGTCAGCGCTTTTACGGTCCTTGCCTGGCGTAAAATGGTCAGGCACAAGAGCTATTTTTTTCCTGTCAAAGACCTTTCTGGCGCCGGTGGATTCAAATTCCTTTATGGCAATGGGCGCGGTAATGTCATTGCCAAGCGCCATATCAAGCCTGGCATAGATAAAATCCCCGGGCGAGATCGATTTTTTATCGGTATGGGCCAGTAATATTTTTTCAGTTATCGTGTATGGCATATCGTTCTATCAATTACGCGATGTTCATTACCAGCGCTGTCTCCTGACAATCAGGAAACCTCACGCATTTTATGCACTCTGACCAGATCTTATGCGGCAGTTCCGAATGCTCGACCTTTTTAAATCCAAACTTCTCAAAAAATTTCGGCACGTACGTAAGCGCGAACACCCTCTTTACTTTGAGTCTCTTCGCATCCTCAAAAGCCGCCTTTACGAGTTCGGACCCTATCCTGTGTTTTTGTTTTGCCTCAGCTACCGCCAGGGACTTTATCTCAGCCAGATCTTCCCATGTGACATGAAGCGCGCAGCATCCCGCTATCTCGCCGTCTTTTTCGTAGACAAAATAATCCCTGACATTTTCATACAACTCATTTAAAGAGCGCGGGAGCATCTTATCCTGTTTTGCGTAAAAATTTATCAATTCCTGAATTTTTTTCAGGTCGCGTATGTCTGCTTTTCTTATCAAGTTATCACCATATTCTTTGGTATGACCACTATGCCTGACTCTGTAACCTTAAAACGCTTCCTGTCCTTTTCCGGATTAAAGCCTATTGCCATATCAGGCGGTATCTTTACATACTTATCTATTATCGCACGCCTTATCTTAGCGTGCCTTCCGATATCTACGCCTTCCATAAGTACTGATTCCGTTACCTCTGAAAAGCTGTTTATCCTCACGTTTGGCGAAAGTATACTGCGCTCGACTTTGCCGCCGCTTATTATACAGCCGTGAGATACAAGCGAATCCAGGACCGTGCCGATCCTGTTATCCTGTCCACCTCCGGCAAAAACAGTCTTTGTAGGGCCGAATTGTTCCTGATATGTCCTGAATGGCCAGTTCTTGTCATAAAGATTAAATAGCGGCACAACATCAACAAGTTCCATATTGGCCTCGTAATAGGCGTCAAGACTCCCGACATCGCGCCAGTACATAGGCTTGTTTGTCTCCTCATCTTTAAAATTATAGGCCGCTATCTTATATTTATTGAGCATCATGGGTATTATATTCTTGGCAAAATCATGAGAAGAGTCTTTATTTCCCGCATTTTCAAGCAGGACCTTCTGCAGGGCTTCCCGCTTAAAAACATATATACCCATAGAGGCAAATACGTTATCCGCATCAGTCGTCAGTTCTTTTTCTGTCTCAGGCTTTTCTATGATATTTTTAACCCTGCACCTGTTATCGAGCTCGCATATGCCGAATTCGCCGGCCTCTTCTCTTGGTATCTCGACCACTGCCACAGTAAGGTCAGCGCCTTGATCCCTGTGAAAGCCTATCATCTTTCTATAGTCCATTTTATAGACATGATCGCCTGCGAGTATCAGGACATCTTCAGGATCCTCATCTTCAATGGCATAGATATTCTGATAAATAGAGTCTGCTGTTCCCTGGTACCAGTGTTCATCCACCCTTTGCTGGGCAGGGATGGCGTCCACGTACTCGCCCAGTTCACTGTTCAATACATTCCAGCCCCTTGAAATATGCCTTGTAAGCGAATAGGATTTATACTGGGTCAGGACATGGATCCTTCTCAAGTCGGAATTAATGCAGTTTGAAAGCGTGAAATCTATGATCCTGTACACGCCTCCAAACGGAACTGCTGGCTTTGCCCTGTCCTTTGTAAGCGGAGAAAGCCTTTCTCCTTTACCCCCGGCCATTATAAACGTGAGTACCTTTTTCATTTGAGCACCTGACCTTTAATTATGTGAAAATGACACCATTTATTATATAATAAATCTACCTGAAATGCAACCTGCTAGCGTTCAAAAGGGTTTTTGTATATTCATGTTTGGGTGAGGCGAATATCTCCTCGCATGGGGCTGTTTCTACAAACCTGCCTTTTCGCATGACAGACACCCTGTCACATATAGAGCCCACTACCCCCAGGTCATGACTTATAAATAAATACGTAAGGTTTTTCCTCTTCTGTAGATCCATCAATAGATTCAATATCTGCGCCTGCACAGATATATCAAGGCTTGAAACAGGCTCATCGCATATTATAAACTCAGGGTCAGTCGCCAGCGCCCTGGCAATGCCCACGCGCTGGCGCTCGCCGCCTGAGAGTTCTGATGGCAGTCTCCCGAGGTAAGCCTCTCCAAGGCCTACCATCTCGAGAGTCTCCAGGGTTTTATTTCTTCTTTCCTGTTGAGAAAGATTATCGTGTATAATAAAGACCTCTTCGATTATTTCCCCTATTTTGACGCGCGGGTCCAGGGATGTGTGCGGATCCTGGAATATCATCTGCAAAGATTTTCTAAAGGCCCGCATCTTCCTGTAAGGCATTTTCAATAGATCCTGTTCTTTATATAAGACACTGCCTTCCTGGACTTCGATGAGCCTTAATATCGCCCGGGCAATCGTGCTTTTGCCGCATCCAGACTCGCCCACGAGACCGTATATCTCTCCTTTGGAAATAGAGATATCCACGCCGTCAACGGCAGCGACTTTATGTTTTGGAAAAATTTTCTTGAGGTTCTTTACCTTTAATAATTCCATGCTATACAAGCTCCTTTGCCCTTACGCATCGGGCAAAATGATCACCAGAGATATTTTCAATAGCAGGTTCCTCGTCTTCGCACTTTTCAATCCTGAATTTACAGCGAGGGTAAAACTTGCATCCCTTGGGCAAATCAGAAAATAAAGGCGTCTTCCCTTCGATTGCCTCAAATCTCTTTTTCCTGTTCTTTAGGGATGGTATTGAACCGATCAATCCCTTTGTATACGGGTGGCGCGGCTGAGAGACGATATCTTTTTTCGGCCCGGATTCCACTATACGGCCCGCGTACATCACATTTATCCTGTCAGCCATGCTGAAAACTATTCTCAGGTCATGCGAGATAAAAAGTATCGAGAGGTTCATCTTTTCTTTTAATTCAGCTATGAGCTCGAGTATCTGATTCTGCACGCTGACATCCAGCGCTGTTGTGGGTTCATCCAGTATTACTAGATCCGGCCTTGACGCGATCGCCATTGCTATCATCACGCGCTGCTGCATGCCGCCGGACAGTTCATGCGGATAGATATTTTTTTTGCCAGATATTTTTTCAAGGCCAACGCTTTTCAGGATCTCGGAAATCGCTTCTTGCGCCTTGCCTTTTTCACGCAATGCCTCTTTCAGCTGTTCGTGGACTGTAAATACAGGGTTCAACGAACTGAATGGCTCCTGAAATACATATGAGATCCTGCGGCCCCTTAGCTTTCTTAATCCTTCAGCGTCAAATTCCAATATATCACGGCCCTCGAACAAGATCTTCCCGGACACGATCTTACCTTTCCGCGCGTCTATTAATCTTGCCGCGGATAGGCCGACTGTGGTCTTGCCGCACCCTGACTCGCCTACAAGGCCAACACATTCGCCTTTTTTAACCGCAAGGTCCACCCCGCGCACAACCTCATCTGCCCCATATTTTACTCTTAGTCCCTCGATCTTTAACATTCTGCTCTTCACTTTAATCCGCCTCAGGCGGATTAGGTTTTTAAAATGTTTTCTCGTATGCCTTCGCCTAGCAGGTTGTATCCCAGCACTGTTATAAAGATCGCCAGGCCGGGAAAAAACAACATCCACCATGCCGCGCCCATGACAGATTTGCCTTCGCTAAGGATATTGCCCCAGCTTGGCGTTGGCGGCTGAACGCCTATCCCTAGAAAACTCAAACTGGATTCTACTAAAATCGCGGCTGCTACCCCAAGCGTAACGCTTACCAGTACCGGCCCCATGGCATTCGGAATAAGGTGCCTTGAAATAATCCTTAAATCGCTGGCGCCTATGGCCTTTTCAGCGTATATAAAATCTCTTTCCTTTAAACTCAGTATCTCCGCCCTTATAAGCCTTGCCACGCCCATCCAGCTCGTCACGCCTATTATGATCATGATGTTGATTATGCTCGGCTCTAAAAGCGCTATCACAGCCAGTATCAGGAAAAAGGCCGGGAAACAAAGCATTACATCCACAAACCTCATTATAAGCGTGTCGACCCATCTTCCATAATAACCTGCCAGCGACCCCAGTATCACTCCGATAAGCGCTGAGATCCCTACTGCTATCAAGCCTACCAAAAGAGATATCCTGGTCCCGTAAACCATGCGGCTGAACAGATCTCTGCCCAGACTGTCAGTGCCGAGCAGGTGTTCGGGCGATGGGCCTGTCAGAATATTTTCTATATCTATTTCGCCAGGGTCATAGGGCGACAAAAGCGGCGCAAAGAGCGCCACTATTGCAAAGAAAATTACTATCGCTGCTCCTGAAAGTATTAGTTTATTCATTATTCCAGTTTTATGCGCGGATCTACCGCGGCATAAGATATATCGGCCAGGAGATTTCCCATGAGCGTAAGCGCGGCGCCTATCACAAGGACACCCATGATCACAGGATAATCCCTTGCCATTACTGATTCATAAAAAAGTCTTCCCATGCCGGGTATGCTAAAAATCGACTCGAATATGACACTGCCCCCTATAAGGCCGGGAACAGATAATCCCAGGATCGTGACTATGGGCAGTAACGCGTTTTTTAACGCGTGCTTATAGACGACCTCTTTTTCGCTCAGGCCCTTTGCGCGGGCAGTGCGTATATAATTTTGCCTCAAAACCTGCACCATATTGCTGCGCATATAACGCGATATCCCAGCCAGACCGGCAAACGCGGAAACAAATACAGGAAGCACAAGGTGTCTTGAAACATCTATTATCTTTTCTAAAAAACTAAATCTCTCGAACTCAAGCGATTTAATTCCTGAGACAGGCAGGATCCCCCATTGCACTCCTATAAGATCCATGAGGATCAAGCTCAGCCAGATCGTCGGCATGGCAAATCCTATAAACACGAATACAGTCATTGACCTGTCATAAAAACTATTTTCCCTGACAGCTGAACTTATGCCAATAGGCACTCCTATCAATAATATCAGGATAATAGAGGCGAGGTTGATGCCGAGAGTGACCGGTATGCGCTCTCTGATCTTTTCTATAACAGGCCTTGAATCGACAAACGAAACCCCAAAATCAAAACTGGCCATCCTCTTCAGCCAATCTGCGTACTGCACATGAAGCGGTTTATCAAGGCCATACAATCTGGCGATCCTGTCCCTGGCTTCCAGCGAGACCTTTGGGTTAAACTGCGTCTCCATGTCAGTAGGCTTGCCAGGCACAAGATGGATGACCATAAAAGTGATTATAGTTATACCGAATAGAAGCGGGATCAGGCTTATTAACCTGCGAAAGATATATTTAACCATGTTTTGCACTGTTCGAGGCTTAACCTCGAACACTTTGTTCGAGGTTAAGCCTCGAACAGATCTCTTTTATCTTATGTACTTCTGCTCGTTTTTTGGGACGCGCCATTTTATAAAATTATGGCCGATCCCGCCTAAGCCTTGCTCAATGCCTTTGAACCTCTTATGCACTATTGGCAATGAATCAGGCACATATAAAAATAGATACGGCTGCTCTCTGTACAAGATCTCATGCACCCTGCGGTAGATACGGGCGCGCTCTTTCTGGTCAAATGTCCTGCGGCCCTCAAGAAACAATCTATCTACTTCAGGATTCGCATAGCCTACGAAATTAAATTCCCCTTCCCTTGTCTTTGAAGAATGCCAGATGTCATACATGTCAGGATCAAGCGATAACCCCCATCCCAGAAGCACTGCGTCAAATCTCCTTTTATCTATAAACTCGCTGACAAACGCGCTCCATTCTATTATCTTTATCTTCATCTCAATGCCGACTTCTTTCAATCTTCTCTGTATTATCTCAGCTGTCATCCTGCGCTCACTATTGCCCTGATTGGTTATTACGGTGAATGAGAATTTTGTCCCGTCTTTTTCCAAGATCCCGTCGCCGTCAGTATCCGACCACCCTGCCTCTTTTAAAAGCTGTTTCGCCTTCGCGGGTTCATATGACGCGGGTCTTATCTCTTTATTATAGGCCCAGGATTCAGGTATAAAAGGCCCTGTTGCCGCCCTGCCCAGCCCCAGCAGGACACCCTGCACGATCTCATCCTTATCCACCGCGTAATTTATCGCCTGCCGCACTCTCACGTCCCTGAACCTCGGATCTTTTAGATTATACCCCATATATGTATACCCGAAACTCG
>JAHIEN010000004.1 GCA_018901615.1 Candidatus Omnitrophota bacterium
ACTATCTTGAATGTCTTGGACATAAAACAAACTCCTTTTTCAAAGAGTATAGCCTTAAAATTTCAAATTGTCAAGAAAGGATTATTAAATACGATAATCGGTGAGCCGTAGGTGACCCTTAAGGGTCACCTACGGTTATTCAACCTACTCACTCTCATAACTTTCCAGCACAGCCTCGTTCAATGACTCCCTGAACTCCTTTGTTAAAGGATGCGCCGTAGAGTACCATTTGCCATCTTTGCCCTTTTCGCTTGGCATTGAGACAAACAGTCCATTTTTGCCTTCAACCACCCTGAGGCCTTTGACCATGAAGACGCCTGCAAAAGACACGTCTGCAAAGGCCTTGAGCTTTGAATCCCCTTCGAGGCGGTGCATCCGCACGACCTCCAAGCCATTACCGTTCTTCACCATAACTATCACCTCCTGTTATATTAGACACAGGAGGCCACGGTTTTCTTTCAAATTTTTTTTCTTTTTTTTCTATTCCCTTAAATATCATTATGGCCCTTCTGGCGCCTTCGCCTTCCATTGCCCATTTGAAGCCCAGTATGGCTGAGCCTATCAAAAACTGCATAAAGAACCTTTTAAATATAAAGGACAACGCAAATAAGATAACCGCGCCTAAAAACCATTTTAATTCAGTTTTTTTCTTCAATGCTGTTCGAGCAATCCGCCTCAGGCGGGGCGCCGAGACCCTCCCGGCGTCAAAAGCGACCACAAGCAGATCCAGGCACCTATCGCAGCCGGACAGGTGCATTTCTATCCTTCTCCGCTCTGATTCCGCGAGCCTCTCGTCCAGGTAAGAAGAAAGCTCTCTTTCATTTAAACAATCCATAAAAATCACCCCTATTAATTAGACACCGGCCACCCCTATTTTCTTTCAAATTCTTTCAACTTTTTTCTAAGGGCCTTTTTCTTTCTTGCGATTATCGTGGAGACAGTATTTAAAGGCAGGCCCATAAAGGCCGCTATTTCCCTGTGGGTCTTTTTGTAAAATATATTCATCTTTAATATGATCTTTTCGCGCGGCGCCAGTTCTCTGATAGACGATTCCAGGGCGTTTAGCAGGTCCTCGTTTTCACATTCCGGCGCCTCGGCCTTTAAATCGTCCAGCCTGAAAGATTCTTTTTCTGAAAGGAGCCTTTCTTTTTTCCTGACCATGTAGTTTAACGCCCTTGTCTGCGCCACTATGCTGAGCCATGCGGTTATCTTAGACCTGTCCCGCACCTCTTGAAGCCTGCTCTTTTCCCACAGTTCAAGCAAGACCCCCTGCACAATATCCTGGAGGTCCTGTTGGCCAAAAAACACCCCGTTCCTTTTAAGCCTTTCTCTAGCCGAATAATACAAAAGGCCTGAGAACCGTTCTATGAACTGTTCCCAGGCCTTTTTGTCTCGCCTGATACAACGTTCTACCAGCATATGGGTATCACTAAACATACCCAGATGCTATCACACTCGCCCTAAATCCTCCATAGCCCAACAGGCATTATAAAATGCCCTTGCATGTTCGAGGCTTAACCTCGAACAACCCCTCAAAGACAAAGTCCTTATGCTGTGAAGCATCCTTGAAATAACCTTTGTGGATTTCATTATTAATTAACAACGGAAAATTTTTTATGCTAACGTAATCTAAAAAACTTGACCATTTATAATGCAGAAGGAAATCTTTGGCTTTATCTATATTCTCAACTCCTTTTTCTCTAAACTCGGGTTCTATGTTTTTTAAGGGGTTGAGATGTATATAGCGAGATATTTCCATAAGGTACCTTTCAGATTCAATAGCAATAGCTTTAAATGTACCTTGAAACAAGGCCCCGCTTCGTTTATTTTTCTTATTAAAGTACATCGTATAGCCTGTGCCTATTTTTTGCATAAACTTTTCTATTCCTTTTTCTATCAACTCCTGTAATGTCATATGAAAATGATTTGGCCTTAGCGCGTAATACAATATATTAACAAGCCTCTTTCTTTTATCCGGCTTATCCGAGATGTTCGAGGTTAAGCCTCGAACATCATAAGCAATTCTATGTAGATTTGATGTTGGGGCAATATCATTAAACCTATACAAAGAGCAAAGAAATCTTATGTAGTCTGATTCGCTGATAAACACCTCTCTTTTATCTACGCCACGGTTGTAAATATGGTATATGCCTCCTGGGGCAAACCGGCATTTCCGCATTTTTACCCTCCTTTTTATATGTTCGAGGTTAAGCCTCGAACATGGTGCCTTATATAATATAGACACACGAAAGGGTAATTTTCTTTCAAAAAAAATAGCCAGCGTTACAAAAAGTAACGCTGGCCTAAACGCATTGTAATGTTCGAGGTTAAGCCTCGAACATGTGCTTATTCAACTGGC
>JAHIEN010000041.1 GCA_018901615.1 Candidatus Omnitrophota bacterium
CTCTTCGGTCTTTTTGAACATTAATTTAAATCTATCTTTGACCGAAAGAGATCTAAGGAACTTAAGCTCGAATTCTATCTCTTTCTTTGGGTTATGGTTAGTTAATTTTAGCACATTGCTCATATATTTACTGATTATATCACATAGGATGAGGTTTGACAATAAGATTACGCGTGGTGGTGCGTCAGGAATGAGGGGAAACCAGCTTCAGGTCCTCTTCTACCATCATCCTGACCAGGTCTTTGAAGTTTACTTTTGGCTTCCAGTGGAGCTTTTTTTGGGCTTTTGAGTAGTCGCCGCAGAGGATATTTACTTCGGCAGGCCTGAACAGGGCTTCATCCTGCTTTACATACTTTTTCCAGTCAAGACCCGCGTGGCCAAATGCCAATTCTACAAACTCTCTGACTGTATGGGTCTCGCCTGTAGCTATTACATAGTCATCCGGCTCTGGCTGCTGGAGCATTAAAAACATTGCCTCAGTGTAGTCGCCGGCAAAGCCCCAGTCTCTTTTGGCATCGAGGTTTCCCAGCTGTAATTCTTTGGCAAGGCCTGCTTTTATCCTGGCTGCGCCATTGGTAATCTTACGCGTTACAAACTCATAGCCGCGCATGGGGGACTCGTGGTTAAAGAGTATGCCACTACAGGCAAAGATGTTGTATGCCTCGCGGTAGTTACGGGTGAGCTCGTAGCCTGCGACCTTTGATATCCCGTAGGGTGAACGGGGGTGAAAAGGCGTCTCCTCTGTCTGCGGGGTTTTCCTAACTTTACCAAATTGCTCGCTGGACGCGGCAAAATAAAATTTACACTTAGGCGCCTTATTCTTTAAAGCGGATAATATAAAATGCGTGCCGTTTATGTTTGTGTTTATCGTCGAGAATTCATCCTCGAAGGAATAGCTTACGAAGCTCTGCGCCGCGAGGTGATAGCATTCGTCAGGTTTTATTTTTTCCACTATATCAAACAGGCTCGCGTAGCTTTCCAGGGAGCCTGAATGTAAAATCACTTTTTTTAAAATAGATCTTATGCGCCAGAGCCTGTGTTCAGGGTCCTCTAGCGCGACGCGCCTTACTATGCCGTGGACTTCGTAGCCTTTATCGAGCAATAATCGCGATAAATAAGCGCCGTCCTGGCCGGTGATGCCGGTTATAAGTGCTCGCTTCATAAATACTCCTTTTGGGCTCATAGCTCATAGCTGATAACTCATAGGCCTACACAAAATAAACGCTATGAGCCATGAACTATGAGCTATGAACTAAACACGGAAATACTCTATTGTCCTCTCAAGGCCTTCTTCGAAGCCAATGTCTGGGTTGAATTTCAGGAGTTTTTTTGCCTTTGTGATATCTGCCAGGGTGTATTTTACGTCTCCCGGGCGGATCGGGCCTAATCTTGGCTTTATGTCTTTTTTCAGGATCTTATTTACGTATTTCACTATATCCAGGACGCTGTATGCCTTGCCGCAGGCGATATTGAAGACTTCGCATTTTATGCCAGGCGTAGTGGCGGCTTTTATATTTGCCTGGACGACATTGGCAATATACGTAAAGTCGCGCGTCTGTTTGCCGTCGCCGTGAACCGGGGGCTCTTCATCCTTTAACATGCACGTGATGAACTTCGGGATCACGACCGCGTATTCATTCTCAAGGCTCTGCCTGGGGCCGAATACATTGAAATACCTTAAAGACGCTGTCTCAAGGCCGTAGATCTGGCTAAAAATCCTGCAGTAATATTCCCCCGCGAGTTTTGTAAGGGCATATGGCGATATTAAAAGCGGCAGGAAATCTTCTTTCTCAGGGAGCTTGTCTGTCTCGCCGTAGATCGAGCTGGATGAGGCAAGCACAACACGCTTCACTTTAGCCTCTTTTGCCGCGTTTAAGATGTTCAGGGTGCCATTAATGTTTACGTCGTTATAAAGCCCTGGATCGCCAAGAGACTTTGGAACGCTCCTTAGGGCTGCCTGGTGCAGGCAATAATCTACTCCCCGCATGACCTTTGAAACTATGGCCTTATCCCTTATATCGCCTTCCACCAGCTCTATTTTATCCAAGACAGTTTCCAGGTTTTCGCGTCTACCTGAGGAAAAGTCATCAAGGACTACTACCTTATCGCCATTTTTTACAAGGGCATCAGTTATATGTGAACCAATGAATCCCGCTCCGCCGGTGACTAAGAATTTCATTATCGCTCCTTTTATAGTCGTAGCCACATTATAAGCAGCATAAGATGCTGCGGCTGCTGTTTGTTAAACAAGGGCTGTTAAAAATTTATCCGCGCTGACTATGCGAATATTATCCTTTACGTGATCTATATTTTCTTCTTTTACCACCTGGTACATAAAAGGTATTTTGATTTTCCTGCCGAAATATTTTAATGAAGGAGATATGCCTTTAAATGTATTTTTTACCTCTACGCAAAACCAAGGCTTATTATCAATAGTTATAAGAAAATCAACCTCCCTGGCCTCTGTATCTCTTATGTAATGCAATTTTGCTTTATACCCTTCCGCGTCAAAAAGAAAATGAGAGAATTTAAGCAAATGAGAGGCAATCATATTCTCAAAACGGGCATTTTCATCTTTTACTTCTGACCAGTCCCATAGATAGAGCTTTGGCTCTTTTCTTAATGACTTTATATAGGTGCTTCGGAAAGAGTAGATTCTAAAATGATAATAAAATTTCTCCAGTATATCCGTCCAGGAGGAGATTGTTTTATGGGTAACATTTAAATCTTCGCGCAGGGAGTTTAATGAAAACAAAGATCCGACCTTGTCCGGCAAAAGTTCAACCAAGATTTGAAGAGAAGATAGATCCCTTAAATTTTCAACATCTCTTATATCCTCTTTTATCAGCCTATCTACCTTTTCGTTATGCCAGCGTCTTAAGTCTTTTTCGCTTTGTTTTACAAACACCTCAGGAAAGCTCCCGAATTTAAAAAGAGCGGAAAATAATCCCTTTGTCTTTTTGTTAGAACCCAGGAATTTTAACTCTTTAAACAAAGAATAACGCGTTTCTTCACCGTATAATTCTTTTAATGAAAGCGGGTGCAGGCGGTAATACCTATACCTGCCCAGTAAAGAGTCCCCGCCCTTTCTATATATATCAAGACGGGCGCTGCCTGTTACCATCATTTTAAACCTGTCTTTATGTTTATCGTATACCCCTTTTAAGTAATTTTTCCATTTTTTATACTTATGGATTTCATCAAATATGAGCAAATCCTGGTTTGCCATGAAAGTGCTGCTTAATAAAACCTTTCTATCTTCCCTGTTGTCCCAGTTGAGATACAGGTATCTATCCGGAAAAAGGGTTTTGCCTATTTCCTTAGCAAGCGTAGTCTTACCGACCTGGCGCGGCCCCGTGATAAAAACCATTTTTTCTTTTAAGTCTTCTGATATAGCCTTCTCCAGGTATCTTTTGATCATATAGGGTGTCAGGGAGTGTGTTTTGTATTATCCGATAAATTATACCAAGGTATAAAAAAATGTCAAACTATTTCTACTTTGGTAGAAAATTCTGGATTGTTTAATTTACAGGGTTATTATATTCGCCGTACCTTTAAAACTGCTTAGCGCATTGCGAGTATCTACGATCAGTTTTGAGTTATCTACGATAAATTTATAGTCAACCCCGGAATGGTCGGTGACTATGACCACGCAATCGATGGAATTCAAGGTTTCTTTTGTAAGTTTTGCCGAACTAAAGCTCATGCCTTCTATGTCAAAAACCGGCACCAATGGATCGTGATATTCAACCTTGGCTTCTTTTTGTAAGAGTGAATTAATTATTGTAATAGCCGGCGATTCTCTCGCATCAGTAATATCTTTTTTATAAGTAATGCCTAACACGAGTATCCTGGAACCCTTTAAGGCCTTCTTTTTTGCATTTAAGGCTTCTATGATTTTATCTACGACATAATGAGGCATTGAAGAATTTATTTCTTCCGCGAGCTCTATAAATCGTGTCTCAAAACCATACAAGCGCGCTTTCCATGAAAGATAATGAGGGTCGATTCCGATACAGTGCCCTCCAACACCTGGCCCGGGATAAAACGGCATAAAACCAAAAGGCTTTGTCTTTGCCGCTTCTATAATCTCCCAAACATTAACACCCATCTTATTACATAATAGAGCGATTTCATTTATTAAGCCTATATTTACTATTCTAAAGGTGTTTTCAAGTAATTTGACCATTTCGGCCGCGCGGGTAGAAGAAACAGAGATTACATTTTTAATTATCTGAGAGTAAAGCAGCCTGGCCATCTCAGTGCATTTTTCGCCTACCCCTCCTACTACCTTTGGTATGTCTTTGGTCTTGTATTCGGGGTTTCCGGGGTCTACTCTTTCAGGTGAAAACGCCAGGCAAAAATCTTCGCCTACCTTCAGGCTGTCGGCTCCGAGCTTGGTGAGTATCACCTCGTCCGTAGTGCCTGGATATGTGGTGCTCTCAAGGATAATAAGCTGGCCTTTTCTTAAGTTCGCGGCTATCGCTTCTGTGGCCGCGAGGATAAATGATATGTCAGGCTCTTTGGTCTTGCGGAGCGGGGTCGGGACGCAGATAATGATCACGTCCATTTTATTTAATAACTTGGTGTCTAGTGTGGCGGATAATTTTTTGGCAGAGACTAGTTGCTTTACATCCGCTGTAGGAACATCAAGTATATAGGAAGAGCCCTTATTTATCTCCGACACCTTTTGCCCGTCAGTATCAAAGCCTGTGACAGTGAAACCAACCTTAGCGAACTCTACAGCAAGCGGCAGGCCCACGTAGCCAAGGCCGATGATGGCGATAGAGGCGTCTTTGTTAGTAATCTTTGATTTGAGTTTATTCAACATTTGTTTTTAAGCCTCTTCCACCAGGGTTTATTATTCTTATACCACTCTATGGTCTCTTCTATTGCCTTGTCAAAATTTTTGAGAGTTTTCCAGCCAAGGCGTTTGACCTTGTTCGAATCAAGTGAATATCTCCTGTCGTGGCCCAGGCGGTCAGGCACGTATTTTATCATATCATATGTTTTATTCAAATGTTTTAATATTACGCGTGTGAGTTTTATGTTCGGGATCTCATAGCTGCCACCTATATTATAGATCTCTCCGGGCTTACCTTTTCGCAATACCAGGTCTATGGCCCTGCAGTTATCAATGACGTAAAGCCAGTCGCGGACATTCATGCCGTCGCCATAAAGCGGGACTTTTTTATTTTCAAGCAGGTTTGTGATAAAGAGCGGGATGACTTTTTCAGGGAACTGGTATGGCCCGAAATTATTACTGCTCCTTGTGACTATGGCAGGGACTTTAAATGTAGTGTGATAGGCCAGCGCCAGGTGGTCGCCTGCTGCCTTGGACGCGGCGTAAGGGCTGTTGGGATGAAGAAGAGTTGTTTCTTTAAAAGAGCCTCTTTGAATGCTGCCGTAGCACTCGTCGGTCGAGATCTGAATCATTCTTTTAATTTTATATTTTTTAGCGGCTTCTAAGAGAACATGCACGCCGTGGACATTGGTGCGGACAAAGCTTGACGCGTCTTTTATGGACCTGTCCACGTGGCTCTCCGCCGCGAAATTCACTATAGCGTCGCAGCCTTTAGCGATCTTATCGATGATCTTTTTATCGCAGATATCGCCTTTTACGAATGTGTAGCGCCTATCTTTCTCAATATCAGTCAAGTTGCCGCGGCAGCCGCAATAGGTGAGCTTGTCTATATTCACAATCTTGCGATTTTTGTATTTTTTAAGTATATAGCGGATAAAGTTTGAGCCGATAAATCCGCATCCACCAGTAACAAGTAGAGTTCTCATGTTTAGCTTATGGCTCATAGTAGGGCAGGTTTAAACCTGCCCTACGACTCTGAGCTGTTTTATCAGATTACTCGCGTTTAATAGCGACTCGTGCGTACCGCAATCGCTCCACCAGCCGTCCAGGACGTCAAAGGTCATCTCACCTCTGGATATGTAGTCATTATTCACGTCTGTTATCTCAAGCTCTCCCCTGTCAGACGGCTTCAGGGTCTTTATTATGTCAAAGACCCTTGCGTCAAACATGTAGATGCCGGTCACGGCATATTTTGATTTAGGATTTTTAGGTTTTTCCACTATGCTCAGGATCTTATTCCCTTTTACCTCTGCCACGCCAAACCTCTTGGGATCATCCACTTCTTTCAGGAGTATCTTCGCGCCTTTTGGCTGTTTTATGAAATCATCCACGTATTTCCTTATGGATTTTTCAATGATGTTGTCGCCTAGAATAACAATGATCTTGTCATTGTCTGAAAAATGCTTTGCCAGGCCCAGGGCCTCGGCAATCCCGCCCTCGCCTTTCTGGTAGGTATAATTTATATGCTTCAGGCCAAACTCTTCGCCATTGCCCAAAAGCCTTAAGAATTCCCCGGCATGGTTGCCGCCTGTCACGATCAAAATGTCCTTTATCCCCGCATCCACAAGCGTCTGGATAGGGTAATATATAATGGGCCTGTCGTATACAGGCAGTAAATGCTTGTTTGTGATCCGTGTCAATGGCTCAAGACGCTTGCCAAGGCCGCCGGCTAAGATTATGCCTTTCATAAGCACTCCTTCTTGAGATTGCTTCGTCCGCCTTAGGCGGACTCGCAATGACAATTCTACTTGCTCCAGTCGTATGGGATATCGTTTTTAAACGCATCTATCCTGTATTCGTCTGGTTCTTTGTAATTATATGTCATCGTAGGGATGTTTATTACTACTGCTTCTTTATCGCTCACGCATTTAAAGCCGTGATAAACGAGCTTCGGGATTTTTACTAAGATGGGGTCATCCAGGCTTATAGTAAAGTCATTCACTTCCCCTTTTGTAGGAGAATCTTCGCGGCCGTCATAAAGCGCGAGCTTCATTACGCCTGATACGCAGGTAAAGTGGTCGTCCTGTTTTTTATGATAATGCCAGGCCTTTGTGACTCCCGGAAACGCCGTGGTCATGTATACCTGGCCGAATTTCTGGAAAATCTCCTCGTCAGAGCGCAGGATCTCCATGAGCCTGCCGCGTTCGTCAGTGACGATCTTGAGCTTCTTAACTTGAACATCTTGAATCATTATAACTCCTTTTGTGATGTTCGAGGCTTAACCTCGAACATTTCTACCTGCCCATAGATATATATTTGAACCCGAGTTTTTTCATCTTCTCAGGCTCAAAGATATTTCTGCCGTCTACGATCAGCGGGTTTTTCATTAGTTTTTTTACGCGCTTTAAATCCATGACTTCAAACTCTTGCCACTCTGTGACTATGGCAAGGCAATCGCTTCCTCTAGCCACCTCATACATGTCCTTACAAAACCTGACGCCTTTTAAAATAGGCCTGGCCTTTTCTATTGCCTTTGGGTCATACGCCTTGATCTTCGCGCCAGAATCTTTCAGGTCATTGATAATATCTATGGAAGGCGCTGAGCGCATGTCATCTGTCTGAGGTTTAAAAGACAGGCCCAGGATGCCTATGGTCTTGCCCTTTACTATCCAGAGCGCATCTTCTATCTTTTTCACAAAAATAGCTTTTTGTTCTTCATTGACCTTCCTGGCCGCATTAAGAATGCCAAAGTCATAACCTAATTTTCCCGAGATATACATGAAGGCGTCCACGTCCTTGGGGAAACATGA
>JAHIEN010000042.1 GCA_018901615.1 Candidatus Omnitrophota bacterium
CTCATAGATATGGTCAGTGACCAAGAGATCCTGGAAGCGTATAAAATCCTCGCGAACAAAGAAGGCGTATTTGTCGAGCCTGCCTCAGCCGCGTCAGTAGCAGGTATATTAAAGCTCAATAAAGCCGACTACTTCAAAAAAACAAAATCCCCCAGAATAGTCTGCATTCTCACCGGCCATGGCCTAAAAGACCCAGACCGCGCTATAAAAACCATCAAAGAACCCAAAGTAGTCCCAGCAAACCTAAAATCCATCCTAACCCAAATCGATTATTAAACTTACATTGATAATTTTTGAAAAGCGATGTAAACTTATTTTTAATTGTTGTGAAGACGATATGACTGTCAGGCATTATTATGTGACAGCTAGTCTATTCATCTCTTAATCCACTACCTGTATAATAAAGGAAATAGCTATGAATTTAGAAAAAATACAAATTATTCTGCCTAGCAGGATCAGAACATTCCGCAATTCCAGAGGCTGGACCCAAGAGAGGCTTGCCGAGCAAATCGATATACACCCGACATATATAAGCCGCATAGAAAGCGGCAAAAAATTTCCTACCTTATGTATTATTTGTAAGATCGCCGATGTATTGAATATCAATGTCTACGAACTTTTAATAGACGAAGTAAAAATCAATTCCACGGAATATAAAAAAAAGAAATTAATAAGCATCGTCAATGAAAGCAAGCCGGCCAATCTGGAATTGTATTCTGCCTTATTAGGAGTATTAGACAAAAAGTATAGAAAGCTTAGCGTTAAACAATTTGTGTCGTGATAAGGATATTGGGGTTCTTGATACTGTGTGGGTTATTAGCTGGTTGTTACCAGGGCCCTGACATAGCGTCTCAGATCGTAAAAGTAACAGATTTTGAACTCTCGCCCGATGAGGATAAAGTCGCCTTCAGCGCAATAACCCCAATTGGCAATAGCGATATCTGGGTAGTAAATATAGACGGCACAGATCTTAAAAAACTCACCTTTAAAGACCGCTCCCTATCAAATCACATTGCCAGATTCTTCAAAAACCACAAATGGAGAAACTTTTGCAGAATAGACATGCATTCGCCTGAATGGACGCGTGACGGGAGGATTACGTTCTGCGAGGAAATAACCAGGCATCATGCCACAGGGATATATACAAAAGGCCTGATATACTGGACAATCAAACCGGATGGTGAAGATAAAAGACCAAAGAACAATACAGACGATATTGTGCGGAGAAATCCGTTAAGCCCCATACATAATTTTGAACTATCTGACCTATCAGAAAAACACAATAAGAAAATCTTCCTGAAAGATGATATCCTCTGGGTTTTGGGAGAGGGAGAGACTACCCCTAAAAGCCTGATTCAGCCATGAAGTCAATTTATCGATTCTCTGTTGTCATTGCGAGGCCCGTTTTATACGGGCCGAAGCAATCTCTGCCTTCGTCGGAGAGATTGCTTCGTCGCTCGCCTCTCGGCGAAGCCGAGGGCTATCGCTCCTCGCAATGACGGAATTTGGACAGTAGTGAAGTCAATTATTTGTATAATAGTGGCATTATTTTTCCCGGCAATTTCTTATGCCGCGGATTCCCCTATTACAATAGACAGCACTAAGGGCGCGAAGATAAACTTGTATTATTACGAAAGAAATCCCGCCAGCCCTGAAAAAGAAAAGCCAGTGCTCTTCGTGCACGGGTTTAATTCAAACGGTTCTGTGTGGCGGGACGAGAAAAATAACTACGCAAAGGAAATGACACAGCAGGGCTATGATGTGATTATTATTGACATGCGCGGGAATCCTGTTGATACAGATGGTGATTATAAAGTAGACAGACCTGTTGTCGGAGAATCATGGGGTTATGGCGTAAGGGATTTAGGAGATGATGTCGGCGCGGCGCTTATACATAGCCTGGACTACTTGAACAAAAACCTGCCAGGCCGCGGCTATAAAAAAGCAGATGTAATTACTCATTCAACTGGCGCCCTTGCGGTAACCTCGTATTCTCGCTCTCAAGGCCTTATCTCTTACAGGGATAATATTGATAATGTAATAGAACTTGCCCCGCCCAACAATGGCTCTACCAGCCTGGTAGCGAATATTAAGCGGGCCGCGCAGATTATTCCGTCAGTCTTTACCCAGAGTATGACTGCCTACGAATACGCGCTTGAATTACTGGAAACAAAGGTATGGATACCTGGCGGCAGGATGGAGTCTGAAAAATTGAGAAGAGAGCTTATGCCGGATAGCATGTTTATGAAAAGCCTGGAAGGCCTTGGTCCGCGCCCTGACATAACGACTTACATTGCCATAGGCGATGAGGATTGGGTGGTTGGTGACTGGAGCCCTGTCATAGAGGGAAGAGAGGACATAGGCTATGAATATTTCATAGGCCTGGATCACTTTAGCTTTTGTAACAGCGGACTCATCATTACAGCCTTGCTCGATAAATTGACAAATGGCGAAAAAAGCAATTTTTTCACCCGTCTCAAACCTTACAGGAATAAAAACATAACAGCCTTTCTGTCAGGCCCTGGGATAGACCATCCTGATGACACATTTGATACAGTAACTTTTGCCAAGGATATAAATATAAGCCCTATAGGCCTTTTTAAGCTTTATCTGAGAATAGGCGCGAGAAAAAACAAAGAGTCTTTGCTGAAATACTGGGAAGCCCTTACGCTTTTTGAAGAGGCGCAGAAAGAGACAGTGAACAATGAACAGGATATTATCGATAAATGGGGCGGCCTCCTGGCCCAAAAAAATATAGTTTTAAAAGCCTGCCACGCCAGGGCCTCAAAAGAATACCTGGAAAGCCCGGACATAGCCATTCTTGCAAATGGTTATTTCAACGAACTCGCTAAATTGATCATAGAAAAAGCAGCAGAGCCTGTCCGCATTATAGACCATACCTTCAGTCCATCGATATTCAATGAGCAAAAGGTATTATTTATTCCTTCCGGAGGATTGACAGGCCTTTCGTCTTCGTCTATCTTTAAAAAGAAACTCTCTGAGTTTGTCGGGATAGGCGGGACTATTGTGGTTTTTTCACAGCAGTTCGGTTATGATTTTCGTGCCCTTCCAGGCAACGGCCTGGGAGGATACGGCTGGCAGGAGGACTCTTCCTGTCATTCGAAGGCGGCTTATATAGAAAATTTCCATCAGATATTCGCATCCCAGCAGGAACTCTATCCGGATTTCAAACTCGATGGTTATTTTGCGGATTATCCTGATACAGCGACCGTGCTTCTGAGGAGAACAAAGAACCTGATGCCGGCAATGCTTATGTATGATTACAAGAAAGGCAGAGTAATTGTCAGCTCTCTCTATTCAGACTGGGGTTATGCAAATGGTCAGGCGAGTCAGGATGAGATCAGACTTATACAGGACCTTGTAAGATGGGCTAAAAAGGCACAGGATCTAGCTGAATATACAAAAGAGAAACAGTTCAGCGAGGCCGTTGAGGTATACAGGGATTTTAGCGCTATAGAGATGATTTTAAAGTCTCCTGATGGCGCGATTCTTGAAAAAAAGATTTCGTCCGAGCCTGTGTATGAACCAGGCGTTACTCTGACCAGAACAGGGATCTATTCCGTAGATTATATTTTGTATGATTCCAGCGGCGAGGCAATACAGCCGCAGACAGAAGGTTTTTATTTTTGTTTTAGCCAGCCGCCGGAAGGCTCGGTCTCTAATCCGGATTTTAACTTTGATATAACA
>JAHIEN010000043.1 GCA_018901615.1 Candidatus Omnitrophota bacterium
GCGCAGTCATTTATTATCTTTTTGTCTATGGAAGGCTGAAATGTAAAATCAAAATCCTCCAGCGCCTTATGCGAGGGAAGCTTCGCTTTTTGATACCGTTTCTTATAGCTGTTATTGACACGGTTATTGGTCTCATCCTCAAATAATAGCTCCAAGAGCTCTATGTGTGATAAGCTCTTTTCATTGGCGTAAGATAATCTATCCTCAAGCGAGTTATATATACCTGAGAGCTTAAAATCCCTCAATCTAGACTTTAACGTATTCATAGTCATTTATCTCCTCATGGTTAAATTCAAGCGGCAGATTATAGCTGCCGTTATAGCATATCCTTTTAATGACCTGGTATTGGTGGACCTCAAAGGCAATAGCCCTCTTACAGGCAAGGTCGACTATCTCTTTAGGGTAACTTTTGACAAGCGATAATATCCCCTGTACGGTTCTTGACCAGTCCCGAGGCTGTTTTTCAATTATCATAAAGAAGATCTGCTCGGTATATGGGCCTATATCCGCCATCTTTGTCTGATATCTCTCCTGATATTCGGTGTCGGAGAATCTCTTGTACTTGGGATAGTGGCTTATATTGGTCTGGAACCTGCCCCTTTCGTTCAACCGCGTATGGACGGCTATCTCTTTACCCTGGTAGAATATCCTAACCAATTCCTTTGTCATATCTATATCAACAGTTTTACCCACATATTCAAACGGCACGGAATAGTAGCTGTAGTCGATAAATACATGGCAGTCATGGTAGACCTTGCGGCTTCCTACGGTAGACATCCTGAATTCTTCAATAGGAAGGGGTTTTAATTTGGCCTTTTCCTCAGACTCGAATACTTCCTTTGGGACCTTGCGGATAGTCCCGTGAACTCTCTGGTTAGCCGTATGATCCAACCAGAATCGAAGCTGATTATCCAGATCATCGCTATTTGAGAATGTCCTGCCCAAAAAGAAGTTGCATTTGACATATTTTATGCCGGATTCTACTTTGGCTTTGTCGTTAGGCCGGTATATGCGGCATGGAATGATTCTAAAGCCATAGTGGCTGGCAAAGCTTGAGTATAGCCTTTGATAAACAGGCTCATAAAAATTAGCCTCCAGTATCGCGGCCTTCAGGTTATCTATCCTGACTCGCTCAGGAATTCCTCCAAAGTAAAAAAGAGCGTTTATGTGGCACTGTATAAACGTCTCCACCCTTTGATCGTAGACCTTCTGGTAATAATCAAGCCTCGAATAAGATAGCCTCATATTGAATACCCATGTCTTTCGCTTCTTACCGTTATTATCCAGGGTTAGGCCTACATAGCCAAAATCTACCTGAGCTTCTTCGCCTGGTGAGGTCTCTATCCTTATGAATATCTCATCCCGCTTCTTTATATCTGCCAGATACGTCTTGACGGTTGTATAGCCGACTTTAACTCCTTCAGAGCGCAGGCGCTCGAAGACTTTTAAGCCGTTCAGACCTTCCTTTTCAAGCCATTCGATGATTCTTTCCTTGTGAAGGTCAAGGATCCTGGGATGAGGCTTTTTCTCAGGATAATCTATTCCGGATTCAATAAGCCTTACCACCTTGGAAACGGTCTTCCAGTCATGGCCTGTTAATTCGGCTATCACCGATTTATTCTTATACTTATCCCAAAGCGTTTTTATTGTAGTGAACATCGCTGCTCCTATCATTTTTGCACCTCCTGGTGATACTCTCGCACCAAGAGACGCATTTTTCAATACCTCGTTAATTATTTATCCACATACCCACATTATTAACAAAGAAAGAAAAAGAACCAAAAAGAAAGAAAGACTGCTGCTACTGCTATGGAATTATATCGGGCTTATACTATGGAATTTATTTTACCCTTGAGGTATTTATTCCGAATCCCACGATTAATACCAAACTTCATCTATAAGATCATTAATCTTGCGATCTATGACTTTCCGTTTTTCTTCTGAAATTAGATGCAAAAATTTCACTATAGTGTTGTCGTCTAAAGGCACAATTAGTTCTTTTCTATCTCTATAAGTATCTTTACAGCTTTCTATAAATTTTGAACGATTCTCAAAATGACGACAACACAAAAAACCAAACATACCCCTATTAACACTCATTCGCCCAGCAAGTTGATCTAACTCTGGATTCGAAACTTCTGTTTTATAATTTTTGCATTCTAATGGAACAATGGCACACGGTATTTTTCTTATATCGTGCAACTTATAAAAAACTCCTCCTCTTGCTGCATTTTCCATAACCATGTCTATTCTTTTTCTTCCGCTATTAATTTCTTTTTCTTTTATAGGATTACAAAGCCATGGGAAAAAGATAAACTCTATTATTCCTATCATTAAATCATGATACTTTGATGCATAATCTCTGCCAGGAGAAATTGATTTTAGTCCTCGAGATAGGGTTTCTGCTATTTCTTTCTCGTCGGATACATCTGCATCGCTTTTACGATCAACCCTATGGTCTTTTTCTAGATCATCGCGATATTTATCTAACACGCTCCTATGTTTTCTGGAAAAATTATAAAGAAATTCTTTGGTGCAAGGCACCTTTTCTTCAAGGCGATTTTTTCTGACTACTCTCTTTTCATTTTTTAAAGTTACAATTAAATTTGAAAAGTCTCCTCCTGAGAGCGCCTGATCTTATGGAAAGAGAAAACAAGGAAAATGGCCAAGTAGCCAAAATTGGCTCATTAGAGCCACTTAAAGAGACGGGAGATTTTAGAGACAACTCCTCGGAGCTTTTGTGTCGAAATCGCTGATTGACTCCGCCTGTTTGAGGTCAAACTCGCAAAAAAATTCCGGCAGGAATAGGTTCTGGTAGCATATCAAAACATACAGGAGCTTATGACCTAACTTATTCCAAAAATGATACTCTCAGCCTATTCAATTATATGTATAACAATATTGGATCTGACTTATTTTTAGAGAGAAAATATAAGAAATTTCAGGAAAGTCTAAAACTAATAGAGCAAAAGAGTAAAAGATTAGGCTTGAAAAACGCTAACTGCTGTTGTATAGTATTTAAGCACTCTGAGGGCGGTTAGCTCAGTTGGCAGAGCGTCTGCTTTACACGCAGAAGGTTTCACAGGTTCGAGCCCTGTACCGCCCACCAGCTTTCGGCCGACGTTCAGGAAGAGGCGAAAATTGTCCCGAGTATCCCTTTTTTGATAATACGATACGAGGGGCAAATATTATATGGCTCAATGGATTTTATATATACTAGAATGCTCTGACGGTTCTTTGTATACAGGTATTACCACTGATTTGAATCAACGGTTAGAACGGCATAAGCAAGGCAAGGCTTGTAGATATACCAGCTCACGAAGACCGCTTAAGGTAGTATATCGTGAGATATTTAAGAACGAATCTTCGGCAAGGAAGCGAGAAATAGCGGTTAAGAAGCTATCTCGCGCGAATAAGCTTAAATTAATAAGTAATTTTCCCTCGTAACAGCATTTGAAACCAAGGTTACTCGGGATAAAATTTTTCTACGAAAAATTTCAGGGGACGTAGCGTAGCTGGCTAAACGCGCAAGATTGTCGATCTTGAGATCGCGGGTTCGAATCCCGTCGTCCCCGCCAAATTCGCCTTTGGCGAATTTGATCCTGATCCGCCTTAGGCGGAGAAGGATCTTTTTAATACAAAAACCCTACTTATGATAATAAGTAGGGTTTTGTTTTGCAGGCAATAAGAAAAAAAGTTAATTACAGGATCTTGCCTGCCGCCATCAAGATAAAAACCATCACAAAGAGCGCCACAGTCTCTATAATACCTAAAACTATCAGGTAATTCCCGAATCCTTTGCCTGTTTCCCCCATTGCGTCCGCCGCGGAAGCGCCTGCCCTGCCTTGCATCCAGGCCGACATGCCCATCGCCAAGCCGCAAAGGACACCCGCTGCCCACATAAACTGGCCCTTTTTAGCCATCTCCGTAAAGGTATTCATCAAGATCATGCCGTAAATGGTCTGCGAAAGAGGCGCTCCCACAAATACGGTAAGGATAAACGGGGCGTTTTTATTCTGCGCAAAACATTTTTTCCATGAACCGACAGCGGCCATGCCCGCCGCGCCCGCTCCGAGAGCAGACCCCATCGCCGAAAAAGCCAATGAACCGGCTATCCCCAGATCTTTAAACTGTATCAACAGATTAGCGTCCATAATTATCTCCTTTTCTGATTCTTCTCGACAAGCTCGAAGAATATTTAAGTCTCGCTGCTGA
>JAHIEN010000044.1 GCA_018901615.1 Candidatus Omnitrophota bacterium
ATTCACCAAAGGCTGTGAGCCGTCAAAACCCGCGGCACATAGCAGAGCGGCTGCCAGGGTTTCCTGCAATGGGGCTGTATGGGGAATTTTCCGATAGCCCCGGTCTGAAAGCTTCTTTCCTGAAGTATTGAGGTATATCCAGCATTTGTCATTGTTCCAATAAAAGTTGATCACCACATTGTCTCTATCCGGTCCGGAATTCGGCCGACTGCCGCGTTTCTCGGACACCCGGTCAACGATCGCGTCTTTTGCTTTCCTGCTCGCAAAAACTGAATTATTTATAGCAGGGGTATTTACGCGGGAGACTACGCTGAGGTATTCCGAGGGCGCGATATAGTCTTCCCACGGAAATGATACGACCTCCCTGTACAGTTCATCGGGGTCTTTGCAGGAAAATTGCTTGAGCAGGCAAAGCACGTTAACACCGGTGCGTAGCGTAAGATTAAGCCTCATCGCATCATGTAGCGACGCGGTTATCTCTATCCTGGTGTCGGAGGTAGACTGCACTGTATACCCCAGTTGTTCTACCTCCCGGCGTAAATAGTCGGCTACTCCCCGGGCACACGTAATCACCAGCGTCTTATTTTTGAGCATGTTCATTTTATGCGGGAATTTTTTTGCCTAGCAAGGTTTCTTGAGGGTTTCTTGTACCACTTTGGCTCTCCTCTGTCAAAGTGTCCCAACTCTAAGCTTCAATCTGTCCCCAGTTACACCTGGTGTGTTTTTTCTTGTTTTTTCCTGTTTGCTTCGTTTTCTGCGTTTTTTGCTTTGTTTACTTGTTTGTTGTGTTTATTTTTATCTTTCTTACCTTTATCGCCCATGGATGTTCCTCCTTTTTTTCTGGGTTAGCTTTTTCCAGATCAAACATGTTCTCTACTCACCTACAACATTATACTCCCACCCCGTTATAATGCAACAACAGGGTTAAATGGGGGTAAGTAAAGGGGATGGTGTGTGTATTTATAAGGGGCACTTTGAAGTGTGATTCTGGGACAACTTCCCGACTGGGTTGGAAACATGGAAGAAACTTAAAAAATCTATTGTCTATAGCCCGATGCGCTGATCCCAATTCCTTGCAAAAAGCTCATCTAATGTAGTTTTATTGTAAAATCGTGCAGGAATCACCTCGCTTAGATTAAGTTCCATAAACCTGACTGAATAATCGTGATCACCGTAAAATACCAATATCTTATCTTTTTCAGAACGAGCCGCGCCGCATACATATACAACATCATAATCAATCTGCCTAAGCTTCCATTTTTCTTCATCAGATACTTTATCCGGCTCGAACAACGTCTCTGTCCCCCTCCAGATAATCATAGCCGGGTCATTGGCATCAGCAATAATAGCTACAGGCCTATAGAACTTTTTCTCCTCTTTTATGTAAGATTCATTGAAGATCGAAAACAAATAGTCTTCACCCTTAATCCTTATAGTCATAAATGGCGAACCAGGGCTTAATCTATTCTTGGTACCCTCAATGTTTTTTATTTTCTTAAGGTCATTTATGGGTAAAGGGTCTTTCCATGGTCCTTCAAGGGAATCTGCCGTAAATCCGACAATGTCTCCGTCGAAATTTTCGTCGTCATAACTATTTGCATATGTAAAAAACCGACCGTCATCTAATTGTATGATATTTCCATTTTTCGTTAGATCGGGAATGCTTGACATTCTTTTAAATTTCCGAACAGGATCTATTGGATTAGCCAAAAAACCTTCAAAATCGTCTTTTTTAATAGAATAAAATGCCAAGTGATGAGTCATCTCCTCTGCCTCTGTACACTGCAGTACTATATTATCGCCTATGGCCTTAATGCGTGCATCTTCATAGGCAACAATACCATCCTTGTAGATTTTGATATCGTTCTTTGTTTTGAAGCTTGGGCTCAACACAGCCCTATTAAGAATAGATAATTTATAGCCATTGTGTGTCTTTTCCAAAACGGCAAAACCTATATGCGAAACATACCTTTCTCCTTTTGCATCTACGGTCATATCTTCAACAATCCTTGGAAAAAGAAAGATCTTTCCGGGAAAATCAACTTCATCTTGATAAACGCCGGTATTTAATACATATTTGACTTTTACTCCTTCCCACTGTAAATCTTCTGGTTTTATTAGAGCTCCAAACTTTGTTCCATTTTTAACTTTGACATTCTCTGGTTTAAATTCTTTGACTGACCATGCCAACTTTTGTATAACTTCTTCTGATAAATAGTTACTTCTTAGAGCAGGCCTAAGATTAAAAGAATACGCGATATCTGAATACACCATCGCGCCTATCAGCATAACTATTACTGCTATATTAAATTTGAATAGTTTACTAAACCCTTTCATAATCCACCCAAAAAAACAGCCTTGTCCTTCTACTATAAGGCCATATTTGGAACTATGTTTAATCATTATAATTATAGCATAGAAATAGAGGTTTTGAAAGGGTTTTTTATGAGCGCATGTAATCGGTGAGTTAACGGGGGTACCTTACGTCATTCCCGCGGAAGCGGGAATCTAAAAAAATCTCCTCAGAATTTGCATTTTCTTATAGTATCGAGTATAGTTTCACCATGCAATACTATAATTCAAGCCCTGCGATTG
>JAHIEN010000045.1 GCA_018901615.1 Candidatus Omnitrophota bacterium
ACCTTCCCTCGTGGACATGCGCACAGGTTTTTTATCCCTGTACAAGGTAACAAGCTGGGCTATCAAAATAGACAGCTTTTCTTTATCAAAGCCAAGCGCCTGGCACGCTGCCTTGATCCTGTTCACATAACCATGGTGATCAGGCCCCCAAATATTTATCACCCTCTCGTAGCCCTTTTCGAATTTTTCCTTATGATAAGCGACGTCAGGCGCAAGATATGTATAACACCCGTCATTTTTTATCACCACCCTGTCCTTATCGTCTCCTATATCAGTTGACCTGAACCATGTGGCCCCGTCTTTTTCGTACAGAAACCCTTTTTTCTCTAAAATCCCCAGGGCCTTCTTTATCTTTCCTGACTTTGAAAGTTTTCTCTGGCTGAACCATACGTCAAAGTCTACTCCAAAATCAGAAAGGTCTTTTTTTATCGTAGACATTATCTTTTTATACGCGAAATCCATAAAGTACTGATCATCGGGGAGCTCTTTGGATCTTACTGATCCCTTGGCCTCTCTCGCGATGTCATATATATACGCGCCCTTATAACCATTTTCAGGAAACTCTGAAGGCAGTCCTGACAATTCCAGAAACCGCGCCTTTACAGACCTGGCAAGGATGCCCATCTGCACGCCTTCGTCATTTACATAATATTCGCGCGTGACTTTATAGCCGCAGTATTCCAGTATCCTTGCAAGGCTGTCCCCTATTGCCGCCTGCCTGCCATGGGCAACTGTCAGTGGCCCTGTAGGGTTGGCGCTCACAAACTCTATCTGCGCCTTTTGCCCCTTGCCCAAGGAAGAGGCCCCAAATGTTTTTGGCTTTTGCAAAATATCAGCAAGCGCAGACCTCACTACGCTGTCTGAGATATAAAAATTGATAAAACCCGGCTTCTCTATCTTGATATCATTGATCAGGCTGCCGCACGCGGGATCATCTTTTATTTTACTTATTATGGCAAAGGCAATATCTGTTGGGGGTTTTTTTAAGGACTTGGCCAGCCGCATGGCAATATTGGAGGAAAAATCTCCGAAACGTTTCTCCTTGGGGATTTCAAGATAGACGCCTGACAGAAAGTCAGGACCGCAGCTTGGAAAAGCCCTCTTTATGGCTTCCTTTGTAATATCGATTATCTTTTTTTCTATATCTGGCATGGCAATAATCTCTAATAAAAAATCGAATCACCACTCATAATTTACAATGGCAATTCGATAAGTACCTCACGATACCCCCCTGCTATCACTTTCTCTTTCTTTTCCTGTCCAGCATTTTCACGAAGATATTAACTAACTCAGGGTCAAATTGAGAGCCTGAGTTATTCAAAAGCTCTTCCCTGGCCTTTTTAAGCGACATGCCTTTTCTGTAAGGCCTATCCGACACCATGGATTCATAGGCGTCTGCAATGGCAAGTATCCTGGCACCAAGAGGTATATTTTTTTTCTTCAACCTGCCAGGGTACCCTTTGCCGTCGTATCTTTCGTGGTGACGCAATATAATAGGCGCAAGATCGTTTAAGAAATCTATCTGTTCCACTATGCCCGAGCCCAGCACAGGATGCATGATCATTATTTTCCATTCTTCATCCGTAAGCCTTGACGGCTTCCTGAGTATGCCGACATCTATACCTATCTTGCCTATATCGTGCAAAAGGCTGGCATATCTCAATATCTCCTTGTCGTGGATATCAAGTCCTAACTCCTTAGCGATATTTATAGAATGCCCCATCACCCGCTCTGAGTGCCCATAAGTGTGACTGTCTTTTGCGTCAATAATATTTGACAGCGTCTTGATCGTATTTAGATAGCTCATCTTTGCCTGCTCGTACAACCTCGCGTTCTCTATGGCGATCGCCGCCTGACTGGCAAGCATGGAAAGGAGCATCGCGTCCTCGTCTGTATACTTGCCCGGCTTCCTGCTGTAAATACTCAGGACCCCCGTGATCCTGCTTCTTTGCACAAGAGGCACGGTTACCAGCGAACGAAGGCCTTTATCCTTTACGAGATAGGGATATTTGTAATGCCGTTCTTTTTGAATATCGTTGATAATATAAGGTCTTTCTTTTTTGACAACGCGGCCGGCAATGCTTTCTCCTACTTTAAGGCTTTTTTTAACCTTATAAGATTTGTTATTCATACCGCAAGAGCATCTCAGAATCAGTTGCTGTCCTGTCTCGTCAAGAAGCCGTATTGAGCAGGAAGAGGCATTCATTATCTTTACCGCTTTTCTGGTAATAAGCTTCAGGACCTCGTCCAAGTGGAGGGTGGATGTTACAGACTTGCCAATATCGTAGAGCGTGGAAAGTTCTTTTATTTTCTTTTTGAGTTTTTCTTCGAGTGTTTTGTTATCTTTTTTTTCTTTTTTTGACATAACCTGACTTTCGGCGCATCAGCCCACAGACTTTCAAGGTTATAAAACAACCTCACTTCATCGCTGAATATATGCGCAACGACATCATAAGCATCTAAGAGTATCCAGCCGGCTTCCCAAGATCCCTCGATGCTTGCGATGGATTCGCCTACATTAATCAGGGCTTCTTTTATATTATTTACGATTGCCTGCGACCTTGTGCTAGAGCTGGAGGTTGCTATTATGAAAAAATCAGTGATATTGGATAGCTTGCGCATGTCCAATATCACAATATCTTCCGCCTTTTTCGCCTTAGCTAGCTCTGCTACAAGAAGCGCCTTCTGTCTTGATCTCACTTATGATTCCGTGTAAACTTTATTTATTCCCAAGAATACAAAACATATTTGTTCCACAAGAAGGGCATTTCCCTTTCATTGCCTTGCGCTTGTTCTTCATGGTGACTTCTTTTGCATCTGACATTTCCTTTTTTGACTTGCACTTCACGCAATAACCTTGTGCCATTCGACACCTCCTTTAAATGAGCATTTTAGTTACGAAAATCAAAGATTTTCGTAACTAAATCTCCTTTATGTTTTCATAAACTTTAACACACTATTTTAAAATTGTCAAATATTTTTAAAGTAACGGGGTTAAACCTCGAACAGTAGAATATAACTTATGCTGTTTTATATAGTCTCTTACCTTGACAGGCACCAGCTTGGATATGACCCGGCCCTGACTTACCCTTTTCCTTATCCTGGAGGCCGAAATATCCTTTGCCTTTATATCTATTATTATAAGCCTCCGCGGCGGATTTTTTATTACAAACCCTGGCCTTTTCACGACCACAAATTTGGCAAGCTCAAGAATCTTTCTGAGTCTTTTCCATTTATAAAGGTCAGGCAGTGAATCCGAGCCTGTTATAAAAAACATCTCTGTCCTGCGGCCATATTTTTTTTTCAGTCGATACAGCGTCTCAACAGAATAAGACTTGCCTTTTCTTTTTATCTCAACTTGAGACACCTCGAATTTTTTGTGATTTGCGATAGCCAGCCTGACCATATTGTACCTGTGCCTGGCAGGCGTGGGGATTATATTTTTGTGAGGCGGGAGATACGTAGGTATGAAAATTATCTTATCCAGGCAAAGCCTTGCTAAAACCTTTTCAGCAACATAAAGATGACCGTTATGCACGGGGTCAAAGGTCCCGCCTAATATACCAATGCGAGTAATCATATTTGATTAGGGGAGCGAGTGTATTGCTTTATTATGGACCGCCTCTGATACTTCCTGCAATATCTCGGACAAGGTCGGATGCGCGTGCATCACGCTGGCAAACTTTTCAGACGTAATCCTGAATTGCACGCATAGCGAGATCTCCGCGATCAATTCTGTAGCATGCGGGCCTATTATCTGCGCTCCGATTATCCTGTCATTATCACTGTCCACTACCAGCTTTACAAAACCTTCTGTCTCGGATAAGACATGCGCCTTGCCTATGGCTGAGAACAAAAACTTTCTGAAAAGTACGCTGATCCCCTGCTCCCTTGCTTTTTTTTCAGTAAGCCCGACGCTTGCTATCTCTGGCTGCGTGAACATGCAATTTGGCACAACGCTGTAGTCTATATCGCTTTCTCTGCCAAGCATGGCCTCTACGCTCGCCATGCCTTCTCTTGACGCAACATGCGCCAGGAGAAGTCCTCCTATCACATCTCCTGCCGCATATATATTATCTATATTGGTCTTGAAATCTTTGCCAACTTTAACGCGTCCTCTGTCGCGCTCCACGCCGATACCTTCTATACCGAGTCCTTCAGAATCAGGTCTTCTGCCAACGCACACAATCGTCTTTTCAGCTCCTATCTCTGATCCGTCCGAGAGAAAGGCCTTGATCGCGTTCTCGGCTTTCTGCAGGCGCTCTACCTTTGTCTTTATAAAAATCTTTACGCCTTTTTTCTTCAGGATCTGTTCCAATTTTTTTGCCACTTCTCTGTCTTCGCCGGGTAACAGCTGGTCCATCATCTCAACAATAGTTATATCTAAGCCAAAGGACCTGTATATGGAAGCGAATTCGCAGCCTATGACTCCGCCGCCTATAACCAGCAAGCTCTTTGGCGCGCCTTTCAAAGATAACAAGTCTTTGCTGGATAAAACATACGTGCCATCAAAAGGCATGCCTGGCAATTCAGATGGAACAGAACCTGTGGCTATCAGTATATTTTTTGCGAGTATTTCCTGGCCTCCCGCAAGTATACGGCCAGCGCCTTTCATCCTTGCTTCTTCTTTTATCACTTCTATCTTTCTTGCCTTAAAAAGCGTCTCTATCCCTGAGGCAAGTTTCTTGACTATGGCGTCTTTGCGCGAATTGACTTTTTCAAAATCGATACTGTAATCCTTTACGTTTATCCCGAATTCTTCTGCTCGTTGAATATTGTACAAGGCTGCGCTTGAGGCTGCCAGGGCCTTGGTAGGTATGCATCCCCAGTTTAAGCACACGCCGCCTATGCTGTCTTTTTCAAAGACGCATGTCTTCATCCCTGATTGAGCTGCCCTGACCGCGGCTACATACCCGCATGGGCCTGAGCCTATTATGGCAAGATCGCATTTGGTCATAATCTAGTTTCTAAATCTTGGCTATTGTTTCGTGAATCTGACTGACGGATTTTTTGAATGCCTTTTTTTCCTGCTCGGTAAACTCTATTTCGATTATCCTGACGACTCCGGAAGAACCAAGGACAACCGGAACGCCTATGTAGATATCTTTTTCGCCGTATTCTCCCTGTAGATACGCGCTGCAACATACGGTCCTGTTCTCGTTTTTCAATATAGCCTTTAGCATATAAAATACAGCGGCAGAGGGCGCAAAATACGCGCTCCCGGTTTTTAGGTGTCCGACTATCTCCGCGCCTCGGTTACGGGCCCTTTCTGCCCCTTGCTTAAAGATCTTGTCATCGAGGCCATCTGACCTGTTAATGGCCACCATGGTATCACCATGGCTGCCCATCATAAAGACCTTTTCATCTTGTGTGACAGCGATGTCAGGAGACACTGCGTTCATGAACCTGGCTGAATCCAGCACGCCTGCCATGCCTATGACCCTTGCGGGCTCAAACCCAGTGGTCTTCATGGCCAGGTAGGTCATTGCGTCAAGAGGATTAGTGACGACTATAACTATAGCTGAGGGTGAATATCTTTTGATTTTACCGGACACGTCTTTTATTATCTCGGAGTTTTTTCTAAGCAAGTCATCGCGTGACATGCCTGGTTTTCTGGCAAGGCCCGCTGTCACAACTACTATTCCAGCGCCTTGCGTGGCCTTAAGGTCTTCGGAACCTTCTATCTTTGATAAAGAGCCTGTGATAGGCCTTGAATCAGAGATATCAAGGGCCTTGCCTTTTGCCAGACCAGGCGCAATATCTATAAGAACAACATCAGCCAGGCCAGCGTCCACGACACGGCCGGCAACCATTGCACCAACATTACCAGCACCAATCACTGCAATCTTCATAAACCCCTCTTAATTGGATCTCAATCTCGCTATAACCGCATCCGCCATCTGGCTTGTACCTACGGCTGAAGGATCGTTCCTGTCAGGCTTCAGGTCATATGTTACGTATTTACCTTCTTCCATAACCTGAGCAATTGCTTTTTCAAGCCTATCAGCCGCGTCTGCCTCGCCCATATGTCTCAACATCAATACGCCTGAAAGGATCATAGCCGCAGGATTGACTTTGTTCAAGCCAGTGTATTTAGGCGCGCTGCCATGTATAGGCTCAAACAATGCCATGTCATCGCCTATGTTAGCCCCAGGCGCTATGCCAAGTCCGCCTGCCAGGCCCGAACAAAGATCCGACAATATATCTCCGTATAGATTAGGCAGCACCATGACATCATACAACTCCGGCTTCTGCACAAGCTGCATGCACATATTATCTACTATTCTATCTTCAAACTCGATCTTGCCGCTATACTCCTGCGCGACCTCCCTGGCCACCTTAAGAAAGAGGCCGTCTGTTTCTTTCATGATATTTGCCTTATGAACCGCGGTTACTTTTTTCCTATTGTTCTTGACCGCAAAATCAAAGGCAAATTTCACTATCCTCCTGGACGCGGTTATAGAAATAGGTTTTATGCCTATCGCTGAATCCTGCCTGATCCCTGCGCCGCTCATCTTCTCGATATACTCTATCATCTCTTTTGTCTTGACCTGCCCCTCGGCAAATTCAATACCCGCGTACAGGTCTTCCGTGTTCTCCCTCACCACCACAAGATCTAAATTCTCATATCTCGTCTTTACTCCTTTATATAATTTGCAGGGCCTCAGGCACGCGTACAGGTCAAGAGATATCCTTAGCTGCACATTTACAGACCTGAAACCTTTGCCCACAGGAGTAGTTATCGGACCCTTTATGGCGATCTTGTTTTTTCTTATGGATTCCAGGACCTGCCGCGGCAGAACTGTGCCAAACTTTACAATCGCCTCTTTACCCGCTATCTGCTCATCCCATATAATCTTGACGCCTGTCGCGTCAATACACCTTCGCGCGGCCAGGCTGACTTCCTTGCCTATGCCATCTCCTGGTATTATAGTCACTTTATACGACAATTTAGAACCTCCTTGTTACTAAAATCAGATGATTAACCCGCCGCGCTTTTTATATAGATTTACAATACCATCTTCCCTGATCAGGGCCTTTTGAAGTTTATTGAAAGGCTTTATCTTTAGGGAAAGGCCTTTCTCCGGGTCACTTACCAGGCCTTTTTCAAGGTCAACCTGGATAGAGTCTCCATTCCCTATTTTAGCCGTATCACATTCTATAAGCGGCAGCCCAAGATTAAACGCGTTCCTGTAAAATATCCTGGCAAAACTCTTTGCCAGGACAGCGTGACAACCTGCGTATTTTATGGCTATAGGGGCCTGCTCCCTGGATGATCCACAGCCAAAGTTCTTTCCCGCTAATATAAAAAAACGTTTGCCTTGGATCTTACTGTAAAAATCAGGATCAGCGTCTTCAAGTACATGCCTGGCAAGCTCGTGCGGATCAGTTATGGAAAATTTATACCGTCCGGAGATTATAAGATCGGTGTTTATATCGTTCCCAAATTTAAATACAACGCCTTTCATCATAAATGCTTCGCGTCTTCAGGGTTTTTCACGTAGGTCTTGAACGTATCGTTGCTTATAATACCTTTTTGGTGCAAGACCTTCAGAGACTTGTCCATTGTATGCATGCCATATTGAAGACCTGTCTGTATGTGCGTCAGGAGCTGTTCTGTTTCATGTTCGCGTATAAGATTTCTGACGGCCGGCGTAGCGATCATTACCTCTGTAGCGAGCACCCTGCCTGGCCTGTCTACCCTCGGCAAAAGCTGCTGCGACATAACGGCCTGAAGTGTACCAGCAAGCTGTATCTTCACCTGCTGCTGCTGATAAGGAGGAAAGACATCTATTATCCTGTCTATTGTCTGAGAGGCGTCAGGCGTATGCAGTGTCGCAAGAACAAGGTGACCTGTCTCTGCCGCGGTAAGGCATGTTGATATTGTCTCGAGATCTCTTAATTCGCCTACCACTATTACATCGGGGTCCTGCCTTAACGCGCGTGTTAACGCGTTGGCAAAAGACCTTGTGTCCGAATACACTTCTCTCTGTTTTATAATACTTCGTTTATTTTTGTGCACATATTCAATAGGGTCTTCGATTACAATAATTATTGCCTGGCGCTCGTTATTAATCCGATTGACCATGGCCGCAAGACTTGTTGTCTTGCCAACACCCGTCGGACCTGTTATAAGCACAAGTCCCTGATTTTTCTTGCACAGTTCAGGCGCTACAGGCGGCAGGCCCAGCTCATCCATTTCTTTTATGCGCAGGGATACTATTCTAAAGGCGGCCTCGACGCTGCCTCTCTGCATATGAGCGTTTATCCTGAACCTATTAAAATCAGGCATTTCCAGCGAAAAATCAAGTTCCAGATCTCTTTCAAAGATAGATTTCTGTTTATCATTTAATATACTGTATACTAGACGCTTGCAATCTTCCCTGTTAAGCACCGGGAAATCTGATAGAGGTATGAGCCGGCCGTCTATCCTGACAATGGGCACTGAGTCAGTGGTAATATGCAGGTCTGACGCATTTTTTTGGGTCGCGACTTTAAGAATCTCCTTAAGATCCATTATACCTCCTTGTATATCACTTTATATATTTTCTTGGGTCTGCTATCTTACCCTCTATCGCAGACGCGGAAACCGTTGCGGGTGAGGCCAGGTATATAAACGCCTCGGGGTTGCCCATCCTGCCTTTAAAATTCCTGTTGGCTGTAGAAATAGCGTTTTCCCCTTTTGACAGTACACCGTTATGCGTTCCAACGCATGGCCCGCAGCCAGGAGCGACTATACACGCCCCTGCCTTGATAAAAATAGAGATCAGTCCTTTCTTCATAGCCTCTTCAAAAATAGCCTTGGAGGCTGGGGCAATTATCAATTTTACATATTTGTGCACGCGCCTGTCCTTTAATATAGACGCTGCTATAGTCAAGTCCTCAAGTCTCCCGTTAGTACATGTGCCTATAAAAGCCTCATCCACTCTTATGCCTTTGGCCTTTTTTATAGGCGTGACATTATCTACGGTATGCGGTTTCGCGATCTGCGGTTCAATCTTACTGACATCATATTCCAGGATTTCTGAATAAACCGCGTCTTTGTCGCTCTTTAGCAAAGTCCCGAACCTGTCGCGGGACAATGTCGAAGGGCGCTTTGCTTTTCTAAGGTATCTATATGTCGTCTCATCCGGCTCTATTATACCTGCCTTTGCGCCCATCTCTATAGCCATATTTGTAATTGTAAACCTCGCGTCCATGCTCAGTCTTTTTATATAATCTCCCGAAAACTCAACAGTTTTATATGTGCCATAATCCGCTCCAAGGTCTCCTATGATATGGAGTATGACATCCTTGGAATAGACGCCTTTTTTTGTCCTGCCTTTTAAAATAATCTTTATTGTCTCCGGGACTTTGAACCAGTTCTTGCCTGAAGCCAGGGCAACTGCCAGGTCAGTCGAACCCATGCCTGTAGAGAAAACGCCGAGCGCACCATAAGTGCATGTATGGGAATCCGCGCCAATGACCAGGTCTCCCGGAGAGACTAGCCCAGACTCAGGTATTACCTGATGACATACCCCGCAACCGATATCAAAAATCTCCACGTCATGCTCTCTAGCGAAATTTCTCATCTTCTGATGCACACCTGAGACCCCTATATTGGGACTAGGTGCACTATGGTCTATAACCATGCAAAATTTTTTCTTATTAAAAACTTTTTTGGCTCCCAGCTTATTGAAAGAATCTATGATCAGCGAGCTTGTCCCGTCCTGGCCAAAGCAGAAATCTATATTACAGACCGCTACATCTCCGGCACTGACATCCTTGCCGCAATGAGAGCTGAATATTTTTTCACTAATGGTTTTTCCCATGATAAATATGTTGTCTGATGTTATTTGAGGTTATATGAGGCTGCCTTTTGCAACTTCAGACAACCTCCTACAACCTCAGATAACCTATTATAACCTCTTAACCTTAATTGGCCCCAAACCATTTCTCTATCCTGTCCATCCCGTTGTGTATATTATCCATGCTGGTGGCAAAACTTAGCCTGATATGCCTGTTGGAACCAAATGGTTCGCCCGGAATAACGGCAACCAGCGCCTCCTCTAAAAGCCGTTCGCTCAGTTTTATGCCTGTCAGGCCTTTCTTTTCTATCTTGCAAAAAATATAAAACGCGCCTTCGGGTTTAAGACAAGAGAGACCATTTACGGAATTGACCCTTCTAACGATATAATCTCTTCGCCTTTCAAACTCCCTTACCATATCCCGCACACTTGAGTCGTTTCCGCTCATAGCCTCAAGAGCGGCTGCCTGGCTTATCGAAGCCGGGTTAGACGTGGAATGACTCTGCAGATTTTTTATAGCGGTGATTATCTCGTCAGCGCATGAAGCTATATATCCTATGCGCCATCCTGTCATCGCAAAACTCTTTGAAACTCCGTTAACAACGATAGTGTTTTTAAAGACTTCTTTATTTATAGACGCCATTGACGCGTATTTCCTGTCATTGAATATGATCTTTTCATAGATCTCATCGCTAATGACCAGTATATTGTTTTTAACCGCCTCTTCCGCAATATCCTTTAGCTCAGCTATACTGTAGATGGAGCCAGTTGGATTTGAAGGGCTATTCAGTATGAGGGCCTTTGTTTTCTTTGTAATAGCCTCGCGCAGCTGGTCCGCCGATATCTTAAACCCGGACTTTTCATCTGTATCAATAAAGACAGGTGTGCCCTGGGCCAGGTTCACCATTTCAGGATAGCTGAGCCAGTAAGGCGCGGGTATTATGATCTCGTCTCCGCTGTCGCATATTGCCTGTATAATATTGTATATGGAGTGTTTTGCCCCGCAGGAAACTATTATCTGGGAAGGTCTATAACTAAGGTTATTATCTCTCTGAAACTTATCACAGATGGCTTTTTTTAGCGCGTCTGTGCCTGATGCGGGTGTGTACTTTGTCAGGCCATCATGTATGGCCTTTATTGCGGCATCCTTGATTTTATCCGGGGTGTCAAAGTCAGGCTCGCCAGAACCAAAATCTATAACGTCAATGCCCTCCTGCCTCATTTTCTTGGCCTTAGCCGTTATAGCAAGCGTCAATGAAGCGGTTACATTTTTTACGCGCGCAGAAAGCTTCATGTGGCCTTTTTTATATCTTCCGCGTAGTTCCGCGATTACTCCGATATACTAATGCGTGCTACATGCCCTTCTTCTGTCCGAATATTTTCTTGAAGAATCCAGGCTTTGGTTGAGGCTTCTTGGGTTTTTCAGGCTGCGCCTTTGGCAGCTGCGATGGCTTCTTGTGATCTTCTTTCTTTTCAGCAGGTCTTTCTGTCATCGCGTCAGCTTTTATACTTGATTCAGGCTTAACAGCGGTCTTTTTCTTTTCTTTTTTTTCGGGTATCTCGACTTTTGGCTTTTCCACAAACTCCAGTATCGCCATCTGCGCATTATCGCCCCGCCTGTTCCTTGTCAGCAAAACCCTGGTATAACCGCCGTTTCTTTCTTTGAATAAAGGCGCTATCTCGTTAAATAGGGTAGCTACCAGATCCCTGCTGCGCAACACATCATATGCCCTTCTCCGGCTAGCCACACTCTTATCTTTCGCCATGGTGACCAATTTTTCAGCAAGCCTGGATGTTTCCTTGGCCTTTACTTTTGTAGTAGTGATGGTTTTATTTATGACAAGGGCTGACACCAAATGACGCATAGTAGCCTTGTAGTGGCTCCTCTGTCTCCCAAATCTTACAGTATGTTTTCTGTGCCTCATTTCTGCTTTTTTCCTTCCTTGGGCAACTCCATGCCAAAAGATAATCCCATGCCTTTTAGAGTCTCTTTTATTTCAGAGAGAGATTTTTTTCCAAAATTCCTGTATTGAAGCATCTCCTGTTCAGTCTTTCCCACCATGTCGCCCAGGGTCTTTATCCGAGCCTCTCTCAGGCAATTGCTGCTTCTTACTGAAAGCTCAAGCTCTGAAACAGGCAATTTTAACTTGCCCAACAATTCCTTATCAGCTCCTGCCTCCTCATCTTCTTCATCCTCAACCTCTACTTCACCAAGTTTCGAGAATATATCAAGGTGGCTCTTCAGTATATGCGAGGCATACAGGAGCGCTTCTTTTGGTTCTATGCTGCCATTTGTCCATATCTCCAGTATAAGTTTGTCATAATCTGTGATCTGGCCGACCCTTGTATCTTCAACATGGAAATTAACCCTGCGAACAGGGGCAAATACCGAATCCACAGGTATAACGCCTATGGCCTGACCCTCTTTTTTATTTCTCTCTGCCGGAACATACCCCATACCTTTACCTATCTCGAATTCTATATTAAGATTGGTATCCTTGGTCAGTGTAGCTATATGCAATTCAGGGTTCACGATTTCAACAGTGTCATCAGTCGTGATATTCTTTCCGGTTACCTCACCTTTTTTTGAAGCCTTTAAACGCAGTATCTTAGGTGTCCTGGAATGGGACTTCAATACAAGCTGTTTTATATTCAGCACTATCTGCGGGACATCTTCAAGGACGCCAGGTATTGTGGAAAATTCATGCAATATGCCGTCTATTTTTATAGACGTAACAGCTGCCCCTTCTATAGAGGATATAAGGATCCGCCTTAATGAATTGCCTATAGTAGCCCCAAACCCTCTCTCAAATGGCTCTGCTATAAATTTACCGTAAACCGCTGAATAACCCTTTTCCTCGCACTCTAGTTTCCTAGGCATCTCAAATGTCTTCCAACTGATACCCATCTGTCACTCCTCCTTTATTTTGAATATAATTCCACTATTAACTGTTCCTGGATGTCGATGCCTATGCCGCTCCTTTTAGGAAGACTGGTAACATCGACCCTGAGATTATCAAGATCGCCTTTCAGCCAATCAGGCACGCCTCTGTCTTTCACCTTTTCTATGGTTTCCTTTGCGTTCTTTATCAGCTTCTCTCCCTGCTTCAGCTGCACAATATCTCCTGGCTTGACCGAATAAGAAGGGATATCTACTTTTCTGTTATTCACTAGCACGAGTCCGTGTCTGACCATCTGTCTTGCGTGCGTCCTTGAATAGGCAAAGCACGCCCTGAATATCACGTTATCCAACCTTCTCTCTAAAAGCTCCAGAAGCTTTTCTCCGGTAATGCCTTTCGAACGGTTGGCTATCTCAAAATATCTTCTGAACTGTTTTTCCAGGATTCCGTATATCTTTTTCACCTTTTGCTTCTGCCTGAGCTGCAGCCCGTAATTGGACATCTTGAATCGCCTGCCCTTGCCATGCTGGCCAGGAGAATAGCTTCTTCTATCAAAAGCGCATTTATCCGTATAGCACCTTGTGCCTTTTAAAAAAATCTTCTGGCCTTCACGTCTGCAAACCCTGCATGATGCTCCAGTATATCGCGCCATCTTATAGCTCCTTAATATTTAAGAATGTTGTCAGAGGTTGTCTGACGTTATTTGATGTTACGTAAGGTTACTTTTGCAACTTCAGACAACCTCCTACAACCTCAGATAACCTCTTATAACCTATTTATTATTACACCCTTCGTCTCTTTGGCGGCCTGCAGCCATTATGCGGGATAGGCGTAACATCCCTGATCGCGCTAATCCGCAACCCTGCTGCCTGTAATGCCCTTATCGCCGATTCCCTGCCAGACCCAGGACCCTTTACATACACCTCGACATCCTTGAGGCCGTGCTCCAAAGCCTTTTTCGCGGCGCTCTTGGCAGTGATCTGGGCGGCGAATGGCGTTGACTTCTTTGAACCTTTAAATCCCGAAGAACCGCAACTGGTCCATACTATCGTGTTGCCCTGCCTGTCTGTGACCGTGACAATCGTATTGTTAAAAGTGGCGAATATGTGAGCAATGCCGCTCGTTATATTTTTCATCACCTTTTTCTTTGTCTTCTTTTTCTCTACCATGAGTAACTCCTAAATGAGCACATAATTTACGCGACTGCAAGGAGCGTAAGTTATTGTGCGAATTTATCCCGAGGGCACGAATTGCCCGAGGGATATTTGCTTACGCGACTGTAAGGAGCGCAAGTTATAAGTGCGACCCTTCGACAAGCTCAGGGTACTTAGTCCCGAGCGAAGCCGAGGGGCGAATTTATCCTGAAGCAGCGACGAACAGGAGCTGCTGAAGGATCTCTACTCTATTCTGCCGCAGGTAGCTGGGTCTTTCCTTTCCTGGTCACACCCACGGTCTTTCTGGGTCCTTTTCTCGTCCTGGCATTTGATTTTGTCCTCTGCCCTCTTACCGGCAGTGATCTCCTGTGCCTGTAACCCCTGTAAGACCCTATATCTATAAGACGCTTTATATTCTGAGAAGCGTCTCTTCTTAAATCACCTTCAACTTTATACTCTTTTTGTATTATTGCGGCTATCCTTGAGACCTCTTCCTCTTTGAGATCCTTTGCTTTTATGTCGGCATTGACACCCGCGGCCTTTAAAATCTTATTAGAAGACGACCTCCCTACACCATAAATATAGGTAAGCGCGATCTCTATACGTTTTTCCTTTGGTAAATCTATGCCTGAAATCCTGGCCATATTTCCACTCCTTAACCTTTAAACTGTAAACTGTGAACTAACCTATCCCTGCCTCTGCTTATGTTTCGGGTTTACGCAGATTACCCTTATGATACGTTTACGCTTTATAATCTTGCATTTATCACAAATTAGTTTTACTGATGGTTTTACTTTCACTGTCTACCTCATGTAAGGTTTCGTTACTTGGATCTATATGTTATTCTTCCCCTGGTCAGGTCATAAGGCGAAAGCTCTAACTTAACCTTGTCGCCGGGAAGGATCTTTATAAAATACATCCTCATTTTGCCTGAAACATGGGCAAGCACTTTATGTCCATTTTCCAGCTCTACCCTGAACATGGCGTTAGGCAGCGCTTCAAGAACTGTCCCTTCTACCTCTATCGCTTCTTCCTTTGCCATTTGTATCTCCCTAAGACAACAAGATTGCTTCGGCCTTTCAGGCCTCGCAATGACAGATTCTTATATCAAGTGAGTATGCGCGGCGCGGTATCTGTAACGCACACAGTATGTTCAAAATGAGCTGACAACTTTCTATCTCTCGTCACTGCTGTCCAACCATCGCTCAATATCTCTATTTCAAAGCCGCCCTGATTAATCATTGGCTCAATCGCCAGCACCATACCGCTCTTTAATCTCGACCCGGTGCCAGGCTTGCCAAAATTAGGTATCTCAGGCTCCTCGTGCATTTTTCTGCCTATGCCATGACCTACGAAATCCCTGACTACAGAATAACTGTGTTTCTCCGCGTATTCCTGCACAGCATATGATATGTCAAATAGCCTGTTCCCCTGGACCGCCTTTTTTATCCCGGCGTACAGTGCGCCTTGCGTTGCTGCTATCAGGTCTCTCGCGGCCTTTGAAACAGCATTTCCAATTTCAACAGTAACAGCCGCGTCAGCGTAAAAACCGTTTTTCTCAACGCCGACATCAATGCTCAATATGTCTCCTGACTTGAGCGCGGTATTACCCGGAATGCCATGTACCACTTGCTCATTGATGGACGCGCAGATAGTCCCCGGAAATCCCTTGTAGCCTTTAAACGCAGACCGCGCGCTAAACCCCTTTATCAGCTCTTCTGCTTTTCGGTCAAGTTCGCCTGTTGTCCTGCCTGGCACAGCGATCTTTGACACCTCTTCAAGGACAGCCTTTACTATCCTGCCAGCTTCCTGAATCAAAGAGACTTCCTTTTCGGATTTTATCTCTATCATAAATCTTTTTTTAAGATTCCGAAAATCTCTTCGTACACCACGTCCGCGTCTAAATCACCAGAGAGTTCCTTTAATATGCCTTTTCCCCTGTAATAACCTATGAGCTCCTCTGTCTGGCTGTTATAGACCTCTAATCTCTTCTTTATAGTCTCTTCGCTGTCGTCTTTTCTCTGGTAAAGTTCACCGCCGCATTTATCGCAGACATCTTCTTTTTTAGGCGGCATATTTTTAATATGGTAATTCGCCCCGCAATCCTTACAGAGCCTCCTGCCCGTTAATCTGAAAATTACAATGTCTATGCTGGTTTTAAAATAGAACACCGTATCTATGGGAAGGTTCAGCCCTTCCAACTCGCCGTCAATCTTTTTTGCCTGATATAGCGTCCTGGGAAAACCGTCCAGTATAAACCCCTTATCTTTATTGCCTGTCTTTATGGTCTCGATCATCATCTCTATTACCATATCGTCAGGGACCAGCTCTCCTTTTTCCATAAAAGACTTTGCCTTTTTCCCTATCTCAGTGCGCCTCTTTACGTTTTCCCTGAGAATATCGCCCGTTGAAAGGTGCAATATGCCGCGCCTTTCAGAAAGCATGACTGCCTGTGTCCCTTTCCCCGCGCCTGGTGGCCCTAAAAATACTAGTCTCATATTCTTGCACAATGTATTTTGTAACTCCTTGCGGCCTTCATGTAACTTCCGCGCTCTTATCTCCTGCCTTTTATCCTCCCCTTCTTCATGAACCCTTCGTAATGTCTCATCAAAAGCTGCGATTCTATCTGCCTCATAGTATCCAGCATAACACCCACGACTATCAGAAGAGCAGTGCCGCCAAAAAAACTGGCTATCAAATAAGGTATCTTGAGCCATGCGCCAAGCATATCAGGAAAAACCGCTATAAAAGAGAGAAATACCGCGCCCGGCAGCGTGATCCTCGTCATAATAAAATCAAAATATTCGGCGGTGCTCCTTCCCGGCCTGACCCCTGGGACAAAGCCGCCATACTTTTTCATATTGTCTGCCACGTCAGCAGGGTTAAAGCTTATAGCAGTATAAAAATACGCGAAGAATATTATCAAAAGGCTGTAAACAATAGTATATAGCAGCTGTCCCCTTATAAGTGACTGCGCCATTCTCTGAAATCCGGCATTAGGTATAAACCCGGCTATAGTGGCTGGAAACAATATTATGGACTGAGCGAATATAATAGGTATAACGCCTGCCTGGTTGACTTTGAGTGGGATATAAGTGCTCTGCCCGCCGTACACCTTCCTTCCTATTATTCTCTTGGCGTATTGAACGGGTATCTTTCTTTGGCCCTGAGTGATCAATATGACAGCCACTATAACCAGTATACCTATGGCTGACATGACAGCTATGGTTAAAAAGCTTATCTGCCTCTTCTCTGGAGCAAAAGGCGACAATAGCACCACAACCTGATAAAGAGCGGTGGGCAGGCGCGAAATAATACCTGCAGTTATTATAAGTGATATGCCGTTACCGATGCCGCGTTCCTGTATCTGTTCACCTAACCACATTATAAAGGCCGTGCCTGTGGTAAGGGTGATCACTGTAAGAATCCTAAAAGACCAACCAGGGTTATCTACTATCTGAAGCCCCTGAAATCTCTCGGGATTCTCGAGCCAGAGACTGATAAAAAATGACTGGACAATGGCAAGGACCACAGTGCCATATCTAGTATACTGGATTATTGTCTTCCTGCCTGCCTCGCCCTCTTTTGAAAGCTTTTCAAGGTGCGGGACAACTGTAATCAATAGCTGCAGGATGATCGATGCCGATATATACGGCATGATCCCAAGCGCGAAAATAGTAAGCCTTGTCAATGCGCCGCCTGAAAACATATTCATAATGCCAAAGAGCGTCCCGCCCTGCGTCCTGGCCACGCTCTGAAAAAACTGGAGCAGCGCCGCGCCATTTACGCCAGGAGTGGGAATATAGGCGCCTATCCTGTATACGCTTAGAAGCGCCATGGTAATAAAAAGCTTTTTTCTAAGATCTGGTATTTTAAAAGAATTAGCTAGTGCACTTATCATAAGTCTTCAGCCGCTGATAGCTTTTTTATTTAAGAACTTCGCACTTTCCTCCAACATTTTTGATCTTTTCAATAGCTGTTTTTGAAAACGCGTGCGCGCTTATATTAAAAGGGATCTTCACGTCTCCGTTTCCTATGACCTTTAAAAAATTCACGCGTTTCTTTATGATACCTTTTTTCTTTAATAAATCGAGTGTGATCGAGGACTCTTTTTTTAATCCGGCCAGCCTGTCAAGGTTTATAATAGCCTTGCCTTTTTGCGGAACTGTATTAAAACCTCTCTTCGGCATCTTTCTTATTAAAGGCATCTGGCCGCCTTCAAAGCCAGGTGTTGTGCCTTTGCCTGTGCGCGACATCTGGCCCTTATGGCCTCTGGTCGAAGTCTTTCCATGGCCTGACCCTGGCCCCCTGCCGATTATCTTCCTTCTTTTTCTCGCCCCTATTGCCGGCCTTAGATCCTGTATTTTCAAGTTTCACCCATTTGTTCTTCTCTTTTCAATCTCAATTCTTTCAGGCCGACAAGGGTCGCCTTTGTGACATTTATGGGGTTCTGTGTTCCGAGTGACTTGGTAAGTATATCTTTTATGCCAACAGCGTCGCATATGGCCCTGACTGTTCCGCCCGCGATAACGCCCGTACCTTCAGATGCGGGTTTTAAAAGCACCTTGCCTGCTCCGAAACGCCCCATTACCTCATGCGGTATTGTCTTGCCTTTTAACGAGACCTTGAAGAAACTTTTCTTTGCGTCTACAAGGGCCTTTCGTATTGCGTCCGCGACTTCATTTGCCTTGCCGTATCCACATCCTACGCTGCCGTGTCCATTACCCACGGTCACAAGCGCTGTAAAAGAAAATCTCTTTCCGCCCTTGACAACCTTGGCTACCCTGTTAACAGCTATAACCCTCTCTATATACTGTTCTTCCTGAGCATCATCAATCTTTTTTGCAATCCTGTTTTTTGCCTGATTCCTGTTTATCAATTTTATCCTCCGAAGTATCTTTTAGAACTTAAGACCCGCTTCCCGCGCCGCGTCTGCAAGGGCCTTTACCCTGCCATGATACAAATACCCGCCCCTGTCAAACACAACCCGCTCTATGCCTTTCTTTTTTGCCTCGCTGGACAAGTATGAGCCTAACTTTTTAGCCGCTTCCACATTGCCGCCCCATGCGCAGTCTTTTTTAAATTTCTTCTCTCCTGTTGAAACGCTCAAGAGAGTCGCGCCTGAAAGATCATCTATCAGCTGCACATAAATATTCTTATTGCTCCTGTGCACAACAAGTCTGGGCTTGTCTTTTACGCCAGACATATTTTTTCTTATCCTGTAATGCCTGTTTATGCGTCCAGATTCTGATTGATTTTTTATCTTCTTTCTCATGTCTATCTCTCCGCGTAAGTTCCGCGATCTCTATGCGACTGCCTTGCCTGCTTTCTTTCTTACATATTCTCCTGCATACCTTATGCCCTTGCCCTTATACGGCTCCGGCTTAAGATAATCCCTTATCTCGGCTGCCACCTCGCCTACCATTGCCTTATCTATACCTTCGATAACAAGCTGGTTAGGTTTGGGGGTCTTTACAGTAACTCCCTCAGGTATGCTGTACACGATAGGGTGAGAAAATCCAAGCTGCAGGTTTACTGTCTTTGCCTGAACCTGGGCGCGATACCCTACGCCATGTATTTCCATCAGCTTGACATATCCTTCGCTAACGCCTTTTATCATATTATTTATATACGCCCTTGCAAGGCCGTGGTTGGCATTACCCGATTTATCATCTTTGAGCCTCTTTACTTTAAGCTCCGCGCCATTTATCTGGATCTCCACGCTTGAGGGCAAAACCCAATCCAGCTTACCCTTAGGGCCTTCCGCGAATATCCTGCCTGATTCCATCCTTACCTTTACTTTATCAGGAATCTGTATAGGTCTCTTTCCTATTCGTGACATTTAATGAACACTCAAGTTATGAAAATCAAAGATTTTTATAACTTGATCTCCTTTGTTTTACTACCTTGAAGGTGTGAATTAACCCCGCACCTTTTATTTGTCCATCGTCCTTTGGGTTAATAATTACAAGCTGCTATGTTCTTAAATATTAAAAAGGTGCGGGGTAAGTTCGGTCAAATGATCTCGCCTGAGGCGGATCATGACCTCACTTACCAGACATGGCAAATAACTTCGCCGCCAGTCTGCATCTCCTTTGCCTGAACACCTGTCACTACGCCTCTGGAGGTAGTAATAATCGCTGTTCCGATACCACCTATAACATTTGGAATCTCATACCTGTCCACATATCTCCTGAGGCCTGGTCTCGAAATCCTTTTTATTCCTTTAATAGCTGAATCGCCTGCCTGGGTATATTTAAGGTAAACCCTTAAAATCCCCTGCCTCTTATCCTCTATCAATTTAAAATCTTTAATAAACCTCTCCCTCTTAAGGATGTTCACTATCTCCTGCGATAATTTGGAAAATGGCACATCTACCTTTGTCTTTTTTGACATTACGCCATTCCTTATGACCGTCAGCATGTTTGCTATAGGATCTGTTAAACTCATATATAATCCTTCTCGTTTTGCAGAACTTAGTTCCGTGTCTTTTCTACCAGCTCGCTTTTGTTACCCCTGGTATCTCGCCTCTCGAAGCCATCTCCCTGAAACATATTCTACAGATATGGAATTTTCTCATAAACGCCCTGGGCCTGCCGCACAACATGCACCTGTTGTACTTTCTCACTTTAAACTTAGGCGTCATTTTCTGTTTTGCTATCAAGCATTCCTTTGCCATAGATTATCTCTCCGAATCTTTTTTGGTCTTGCTCGCGAACGGCATTCCAAACATCTTTAATAACTCGTAAGACTCTTCTCTTGAACCTGATCTGATATTGATTATAACGTCCATGCCCTGCACCTTGCTTACCTTGTCTATGTCTATCTCGGGAAATATAGATTGTTCTTTCAACCCAAGCGCGTAACTGCCTTTCTGGTCGAACGAATCAGGGTTTACCCCTCGAAAATCTCTTATCCTCGGCAGCGCTACGTTAATGAGCCTGTCAAGAAATTCATACATCCTGTGGCCACGCAGAGTAACCTTGCAGCCAACAGGCATGCCTTTCCTGATTTTGAAATTTGCTATTGATTTCCTGGACCTTGTAATAGCCGGCTTCTGGCCTGATATCACGGCAAGGTCGCTAGATACCTGCTCAAGTATTTTTACATCCTGGCTTGCGGCCCCCACCCCCATGTTCAAGACCACCTTTTCAAGGTGTGGCGCCTGCAGCGAGTTTTTATAACCGAATTTTTTGCCCAACTCCGGCACTACCTCTTCCTTATATCTTTGTAATAATCTGGGTATCATCTTTGATCCTTTACTCTATGCGCTACCTGCCCCGTACCCTTGTGGTACGGGGTGCGCTTTGCTATATCAGTTCTTTGCACTTCCTGCAGATCCTGGCCTTTGTTCCGTCTGACAGCATGGTGAAACCAATACGAGCTGGTTTGGAGCATTTCTGGCAGACCACCATCAAGTTTGAGACATTTATATTGCTTTCTTTCTGTATAATTCCGCCCTGCTGGTCGTCCCTCGTCTTTCTCGTATGTTTCTTTACAAAATTAATACCCTGCACCAATGCCTTGCCCTTTTTCGGGAAAACAGCCAGCACTTTACCGGACTTACCCTTATCTCTTCCGGTCAGAACCATTGCTATATCGTTCTTTTTTATTCTAGCCACTATATTACCTCCGGGGCCAGAGAGATTATTTTCATAAAATTCTTTTCTCTTAATTCCCTTGCCACTGGTCCAAAGATCCTTGTGCCCCTGGGGTTCAACTGCGGGTCTATCACGACCATCGCATTCCTGTCGAATCTCAGGTAAGATCCGTCTGGCCTCCTGATCGAGTTAACACTCCTGACTATAACAGCCTTCACTACCTCGCCCTGTTTGACAACCCCGTCAGGAGAGGCCTCTTTTATGTTAGCGGTTATGATATCGCCTATTTCCGCGTACAGCTTGCCGTGCCTTCCTATAACACCTATACAAGACGCCTTTTTCGCGCCTGTATTATCCGCCACATCTAAGATCGTCCGCATCCTGATCATTTAATAACCTCTATCAGTTTCCACTTTTTATTCTTCGACAACGGTCTTGTTTCTCTCACCCTTACCTTGTCCCCGATCTTTGCCTCGTTCTTTTCGTCGTGAACCATGACCTTTGATGACTTCTTCACGACACGTTTGTACTTTGCGTGTTTTGTGGTGCGGTCTACCCTGATCACGATAGTTTTGCTAATCTTATCGCTTATGACAGTTCCTGTCCTTATCTTCATCCTGCCTCTTGTTTCCATAAAAACTATTTCTCCTTGATCTCGTGAAGTATCGTTAAAATCCGGGCTATATCCCGGCGCATCTCTTTGATCTTGCTCGGCTTTTCAATCCGGCCGCCCGCTCCCTGGGAACGCGTCTCAAAAAGAGATTTCTTGAGCGCCGCTATCTTTTCTTGTAATTCCTGCCTAGATAAATTTCTTAATTCAGGTGTCTTCAGCATTGCTGTTTTATTTTCCTTCAGCGGTTTTTACCCGCGTTCTCTCCTTGTAACAAACCTTGTCCTAAAAGGTAACTTTGACGCCGCGTATCTCATCGCTTCCTTAGCAAGTGTTTCATCAACTCCTCCCAGCTCAAATACGATCTTGCCTCTCTTTACCGTGCTGACCCAGTAAAGCGGCGCGCCCTTACCCTTACCCTGCCTGGTCTCTGCCGGCTTTTTTGTCACTGATTTATCAGGAAAGGCCCTTATCCAAAGCTTACCAGAGCCCTTCAATGCCCTCATGACGCTTACCCTGCATGCCTCTATCTGAATATTTGTCAGCCAATCATTTTCAAGCGCCTGCAATCCGCAATCTCCAAACGAGATATTAGCTCCCCTTGTGGCAATACCAGTTCTCCTGCCTCTTTGATATTTTCTATATTTTACACGCTTCGGCATTAAAACCATACTTTATATCCTTAGTTATGTTTCGCGTATTTCCGCGGTTTCTTGTACTTTTTTTTCTTTCTTCTTAACTATAATATCACCTTTATAGATCCAAACCTTTATGCCTATAAGGCCTGCTGTGGTATGGGCCTCTGTAAAACCATATTCCACATCCGCCTTTATTGTCTGAAGCGGTACCTTGCCCTGCTTGTAAGATTCTTTTCTCGCGATCTCTGCCCCGTCAAGCCTTCCGCGGCAGCGTATCTTAATGCCCTGCGCGCCGGATGTCATGGCCTGCTGCACAGCCCTTTTCATGGCGCGCCTGAAAGCAATCCTTTTTTCAAGCTGAAACGCTATATTCTCCGCTACCAGTTGAGCTGAAATAGACGGCTGCTTGATTTCTTTTATATCAATCTGTATATCCTTGTCCACTGTATCCCTGAGTTCATCCCGCAGTCTGTCAATCTCAGCGCCTTTCCTGCCTATTATCACGCCAGGTCTTCCGCTGTGTATGATGACCTTTATCTTCTTGCTGGTTCTTTCTATCTCTATCTTTGCTACAGCAGCCTGCATCAAGCTCTTCTTTATATAAGACCTGATATGGGCATCTTCTATCAACAGCGCGCCAAAATCTTTTTTTCTGGCAAACCACCTTGAGTTCCAATCTCTGATATACCCTAATCGAAAACTATATGGATGTACTTTCTGTCCCAATTTAAACCTCGCTTCGCTCGTAAAATCTTCGCCCGAGGTTAAACCTCGAACAGTTCAAGTGTTCGAGGTTTAACCTCGAACAGTTGTGGAGCTTCGTTTTTGTTTTTTCCCTATGTTTCCCGTTCTCTGTTTTCTGTTTCCTGTTTTGTCTTCTTGTGGCTCCTGGCTCTTTATCTTGTCAAGCTCCAGTATCACATGAGTAGTCCTATGCTTGATCATGGTGGCGCGACCCATAGTAGCGGCCCTGTATCTCTTAAGCATCGGGCCTTTGTCCGCCTTTACCATGGAAATGTAGAGTTCTGCTGGAGAAAGCTTAAATCTTTTCTCAGCGCTATCGCTTGCGGAACGCAGAAGCTGCTTTATATAGATAGCCGGGCGTTTGTTAATCGTATCAAGAATAGTCTCAGCCTTTACTACAGACTTGCCCCGCACAAGGTCCAGCACATTCCCTGTCTTCCTGGTAGAAATCCTTATATATCTCGCGATTGCCCTGGATACCATAGTAATCCTTAAGTCTTAGAGACAGCCTGCTCTGTATGAGAGCCGTGTTTCTTAAATAGTCTTGTTGGCGAAAACTCGCCAAGCTTATGACCGACCATGTTCTCTGTTATAAACACAGGTATAAATTTTCTTCCATTATGAATAGAGATCGTAACACCTACGAAATCAGGAACAATAGTGGACCTGCGCGACCAAGTCTTCAGGGGTTTTCTATCGCCTCTTCTTTGTATTTCCTGAACCTTTGCCAGTAATTTCTCATCCACAAATGGTCCCTTTTTTAACGAACGTCCCATAATATTTACCTCAAGTGAGCACTGGACTTATGGAACAAAGTGAACATAAGTCCATGTGCGAATTGATCCCGAGCGAAGCGAGGGATCTTATGTAATGTCCTCATTTATCCGCTGACTATCTTGCTGTTTCTTCTCTTAATTATAAACCTGTCAGAAGGCTTTGTCTTCCTGGTCTTGAGGCCTTTTGATTTTTGACCCCACGGGCTGCAAGGGTGCCTTCCGCCGGAAGACTTTCCTTCACCTCCGCCCATTGGATGATCTACAGGGTTCATGGCAACTCCCCTGACACTTGGCATGCGGCCAAGCCACCTTGATCTGCCTGCCTTACCTATTGATATGGCGTCATGTTCTATGTTGCCGAGTTGGCCTATAGTGGCCATACAATCTATCCCTATTAGCCTTACCTCGCCCGAAGGCAATTTTACATGAGCGTACTGGCCTTCTTTTGCCAGGATCTGAGCGTAAGAACCAGCGCTTCTCACGATCTTTCCTCCCCTGCCTTTTCTTAATTCAATGTTATGCATAGGCATTCCTGGAGGTATATTCCTAAGGGGCATTGCATTGCCCGGCTTTATGTCTATCTCTTTTGTGCTTGCTATAACTGTATCGCCATTAGCCAGGCCAGCTGGCCACAGCATGTATCTCTTGTCGTTATCCTCATATTTAATCAGGGCTATCCTTGCTGAACGGTTAGGGTCATATTCTATAGAGACGACCCTTCCAGGTATATCCATCTTGTCTCTCTTGAAATCTATTACTCTATAGCGCCTCTTATGCCCTCCGCCCCTCCACCTGCACGTAATCCTGCCTGAAAAATTTCTGCCGCCAGTCTTTTTTATAGGCGTAGTCAGGGATTTCTCAGGTTTGTCCGTAGTCAGCTCTGAAAAATCAGATAAGGCTGTCCATCTCAGCGTCGATGTCGTTGGTTTATATTGCTTTATACCCATTTGTATCCCCTTCAGCCTTCAGCCGATCATGTTGTTGCTATATCTATCTTGTCGCCCTCTTTCAGGGTGATTATTGCCTTTTTCCAGTCAGGAGTCTTCCCTGCTTTATATCTCAGTCTTTTTATTTTGCCGCGCATCACTGCGGTATTCACTTTTATTACTTTTACATTATATGCATCTTCGATTGCCTGTTTTATCTGTATCTTGTTGGCGTCAATAGCTACATGGAATAGGTATTTATTGAGCGGCAGTATGTGCGTGCCTTTTTCTGTCCTTAAAACACTCTTAAGCACATCATAGGCTGATTTCATCCTTCGACTCCTTTCAGTCGTCCTTCGACGCGCTACGCTTGCTCAGGACGATGGTGAGCGTAGTCGAACTATCGCTCAGGATGACCCTGAGCCCCTCGACTCTGCTCGGGATGGTTCACAAAAAGTGGTGAGCCCTTCGACGTTGCTCAGGATGCTTCGAAGGGTGCTGAGCTTAGTCGAAGCACCTGTCGAACCACTTGTCGAATGGGTCATTTCTTAAACCTCTTTGTCAGGGTGTCGTAAGTCTCTTTTGAGAACAGTATCTTTGTATTTGATAACACATCATATGTGTTAAAATCGTCGCATAATCTCACGGTAAGCCCTTTTATATTCCTGCTTGAAAGAAAAAGATTATCGTCTTTTTTCCCGTAAAGATAAAGGTTCCTCTTGCCATCCGCTTTTAACGCTGTCAGGACCTTTACCATCTCTTTTGTCTTCGGCTTGCTGAACTCCGGGTCTTTTTCCAGGACCACGACTTCATTATCTTTTGTCTTAGCGCTCAGGCTTGATAACAGCGCCAGTCTTTTCATTTTCTTTGGCATTGAAAAACTGTAATCTCTCGGGTGAGGTCCAAACACCACTCCGCCGCCTCTCCACAAAGGTGACCTGATAGACCCTGCCCTGGCCCTGCCAGTCCCCTTCTGTCTCCAGGGTTTTTTGCCTCCTCCTCTTACATCTGCCCTTGTCTTTGTGGAAGCATTCCCCTGCCTGCGATTTGCCAGATACATAACCACTGCCTGGTGCAAAAGCGCCTTGTTTATAGCCACGTTAAAAATATCCGGATCCAGCTTGAATTTTTCTACCTTTTTACCTGATAAGCTATACACATCCACTATCGGGATATCTGTTGTTTTTTTAATTTTTTTCTTAGCGCCGGTCTTTGTCATTTTTTTATGTCGCTTCTCTCTTCACGGGCTCTTTTTTCTTTGCCGCGCGTATTTCAAGATAACCATTGTTGGCGCCAGGCACTGAGCCCTTTACCAGCATAATATTTTCATCCTTAATTATCTTTAAGACTTCTATATTCTGGATTGTATTTCTTTTGTTACCCATGCGGCCTGGCAATCTCTGGCCTTTTAAAACTCTTGAAGGAAAACTGCTGGCGCCTATAGAGCCGACCCTTCTGTGGTGCATTGAGCCATGCCCGCTAGGACCGCCTTTCCAGTGCCACCGCTTCATGCCGCCTTGAAAACCCTTGCCTTTAGAAACCCCTGTGATATCTACAAAATCCTTTTCCTTGAATATATCTACGGTCACCTCTCCCCCGGAGCTGATGCCTTCTAATGAATCAAACGCGACTTCCTTGACAAATGACCTTGGCGCCACGTTGAGTTTTTTATATATTGCCAAGAGAGGTTTTACAACATTCTTCTCTTTCTTCTTATTAAAACCCAGCAGGGCCTTGTTCTTGTCGACCTTCAGTACAGCGCATGGACCAGCTTCTATAACTGTCGCAGGCACAAAACCACCCTCATCTGTGAAGATCTGTGTCATCCCTAATTTTTTACCTAATATTCCTGCTTTCATTTAAGTTCCACGTGAACGCCTGCAGGCAGATCCAGCTTCCTGAGCGCGTCTATAGTCTTTGCGGTGGGGCTTATAATATCTATCAATCGCTTGTGGGTCTTCATCTGAAACTGCTCTCTGGACTTTTTATCCACATGAGGCCCTCTGAGCACTGTAAAGATCTCTCTCTTTGTAGGCAATGGCACAGGTCCTGAGACCATGGCGCCTGTGCGTTTCGCGGTATCCACTATTTCCAGTGCGGACTGATCCAGGAGTTTATAATCATAACCCTGCAGCCTTATTCGAATTTTTTGTGCCTGCTGTTGCGACATCTTAACTCCGTGTAAGCTTTCGTTGTTTGTGTAATGTGTAACGTGTAACGTATCTTACTTTACACCTTTCACAGACAATTTATTCTATAATCTCTGATACCACCCCTGCGCCCACTGTATGTCCACCTTCACGTATGGCAAAGCGGAGTTCTGTTTCCATGGCTATGGGGATAATGAGCTCTACTTCCATCTCCACGTTGTCGCCAGGCATTACCATCTCTGTGCCTTGAGGCAGCTTTGATACTCCCGTGACA
>JAHIEN010000046.1 GCA_018901615.1 Candidatus Omnitrophota bacterium
ACCGTGCGGCAATGTCACCGTACCCCTTACCATTTGATCAGACTGCTTGTGATCCGCATTCAAATTGAACGCCAGTTCCACAGTCTCGTCAAATTTTGCGGGCGGGGTCTTTTTCAGAATCGAAACAGCTTCTTCGAGCTTGTATGTCTTATTCTTATCTACCATTTTTTCAAATTGCTTTCTTCGTTTGCTCATTTTAAAGTTCCTTATTCTACCTCTATGCCCATACTCCTGGCAGTACCTTCTATTGTTCTCATAGCGCTCTCGATGTCGGACGCGTTCAAATCGCTCATCTTTGTCTGGGCAATCTCCTTGACCTGTGCCTTTGTCACCTTGCCTATTTTTTCTTTGTTCGGCTGGCCTGACGCCTTTGCTATACCACAAGCCCTTTTTAAAAGCACTGAACACGGTGGGCTCTTTATAATAAAGGAAAAGGACTTGTCTTCATATACGCTTATCACAACCGGCAGCACAAGTCCTGGCTTATCCTTTGTCCTTTCGTTAAAAGACTTGCAGAACTCCATTATATTCACGCCATGCTGGCCAAGCGCAGGTCCAACAGGAGGCGCTGGATTTGCCTGCGCGCCTGTCACGTGCAACTTAATCATTGATTTTATTTTTTTAGCCATGATATTCCCTCTTATAGCTCACAATCTTTCCACCTGCCAGTATTCCAGCTCGACCGGAGTGGCTCGACCAAAGATTGATACCATTACCTTCACCTTACCCTTGTCAGGGTTTATCTCTTCTACTGTCCCGTTAAAATTTATAAACGGGCCTTCTATTATCTTGATATTATCTCCTTTTTCAAAGATTACCTTGGGCGTTGGCTTTTCTTTCTTTTCCTCTGTCTGTTTTATTATATGCTTGATTTCGCTATCTAATAAAGGCACTGGCTTTGTCTTTGTGCCTATAAAACCTGTTACGCCAGGTATATTTCTGACCACATACCAGGCCTCATCATCCATGTTCATCTCTACCAGAACATATCCGGGGAAAAATTTCCTGAGGGATATTCTTTTTTTGCCGTCTTTTACCTCAGATACCTGCTCGGTGGGTATAAGGACTTGCTGAACCTTTCCCTGCAGCTCGCCTTCCTGCATCTTGTTTTCAATGCTAGCCTTTACCTTCTCTTCCTGGCCTGTCAGCGTATGTATAACGTACCACTTACTGCTCATAAGTTTTATTTCAAAAGAATGCCTACAAAGCGCGACAAGACTATGTCAACTATACCTATAAATATAGCGAGAAGGGCTGTAGATACAATCACCACACCCGTTGAACCTATCAACTCCTGCCTGTCTGACCATGACACCTTTTGCATCTCCACTTTTACTTCAGTTATAAATTTTGTTATGCGCGAAAATATTTTTATCATTTGCTATCTCTCGTAATCTTTACTTATAAGGTCCTTCGCTGCGCCATGAGGCTCCTCTTCGTCGCCTTATTACGCTTGCTCAGGATCAATTTCGCCTTCAGCGAAATTGGCAGGCCAGGAGGGATTCGGCGCTTCGCCTTTCAGGCGAAGTCGGCCACCCGCTTTTCTGACGCTGCTCCTGTTTGTCGCAGCTTTTCCTCGCTTTGCTCGGCGAAAAGCTCCATTCGAATCCTAAAGTGGCAGGCCAGGAGGGATTCGAACCCCCAACACGCGGTTTTGGAGACCGCTGCTCTGCCAATTAGAGCTACTGGCCTCCAATGAGCATAGCTTACTTATCTTCTTTATGAGCCGTACGCTTTCTGCAAAACTTGCAGAATTTCCTTATCTCAAGCCTTTTTGTCTGCTTCTTCTTGTTTCTCGTACTTGTGTAATTCTTTCTTTTACATTCCGTGCAAGATATAATAATCAATTCTCGCGGCATCTTTTCTCCGTCACTATTCCAATATTTTAATAAACCCGCATTCCAATTTAACTGAAATGCGGGTTTGGGCTATCTTTATCCCAATATCTCCGATACCACCCCTGCGCCTACTGTATGTCCACCTTCACGTATGGCAAAGCGGAGTTCTGTTTCCATGGCTATGGGGATAATGAGCTCTACTTCCATCTCCACGTTGTCGCCAGGCATTACCATCTCTGTGCCTTGAGGCAGCTTTGATACTCCCGTGACA
>JAHIEN010000047.1 GCA_018901615.1 Candidatus Omnitrophota bacterium
GGGTATAAAGAGCGCGACGTGGGCCCTCAAGATATCTCGGGAGACGCTGTTGGCGGAGGGACCATGGCCGTGGCTAATGCCGAGCTTACATTTTCTATCGTGCAGAACATGAAAGGCGCCTTCTTTATTGACGCTGGAAATGTGTGGTCTGCCCCTGATAGCTCACCCGAAGGCGGCACTACTAACAGAGGGGTAAAAATAGGTGTTGGCACAGGCGTTAGAATAAAAACGCCTATAGGCCCTGTAAAGCTCGACCTGGGATTCCCTGTCAATGCTGATGTCTGGCAAGAAGATAAACCAAGATTCCATTTCAGCATGAGTAGGGGGTTTTAATGAAGAAATTCTTATCAGTTATCTTAATAGGCATATTTCTACTTTCCATGTCGGGCGTGTCTCTTGCCCAGACAGAGGGTAAGGTAGGATTCGTGGATCTCTCAAAGTCCTTTGATGAATACCAGAAGACAAAGGATTTTGATAGAGAGCTGGAGAAAAAAGGAGACGCAAAGCAGAATCAAAGAGAAAACCTGGTAAAAGAGATACGAAAAATGAGAGAAGAGATAGAGCTCATGAACGACAAGGCAAGAGAAAAAAAAGAACAAGATATAGAGGCAAAGATAAAGGTGCTTCAGGAATTTGATCAAGACGCAAAGGCAATGCTTACGAAGGAACGAGACGATATGGTCAGGGATATCCTGAAAGAGATGAACGATGTTATACAGGAATATGGGGAAAACAACGGCTATTCGATCATCCTGAATGACAGGGTGCTTCTATATGGTAACGCGGCACTGGACCTTAGCGGCGAGATTATAAAGATCCTGAATAACAGGTATAATAAAAAATAAATATTTTTAAAAGGTCAGGTAGATATAATGAAAAAGACATTACAAGAGATAGCGGCCATGATAAACGGAGAGGTTGTAGGCGATAAGGATATTGTCGTGACCGGCGTGTGCGGCATAAAAGAAGCGCAGGAAGGGGACATCACCTTTATCGCTAATTCAAGATATCTTTCGCTTATGAACCACACAAAGGCTTCGGCTATTATCACGTCTAAAGACGTGAAACAGGCCCCGAAACCTATTATACGGACAGACAACCCATCTATTGCCTTCGCGAAGATGGTATCTCTTCTCGCGCCCAACGAAGTCAAGAGGCCAAAGGGGATACATCCCACCGCTGTAGTAGGGGACAAGGTAAAGGTAGGCAGAAATGTCGCGATAGGACCTCATGTTGTCATAGAAGATAATGTTGAAATAAAAGAAAACACCATACTTTACGCAGGCGCGTATGTGGGACATCACACAAGGATAGGCAAGGACTGTCTTATTTACCCTTATGTGATAATCAGGGAACGCATAGTGATAGGCAACAGGGTCGTAATACACGGGGGGACTGTAATAGGCAGCGATGGTTTTGGTTTTTCTACTGTGATGGGTGTTCATCGAAGGATACCGCAGATAGGCAATGTGATAATAGAAGATGATGTGGAGATAGGCGCGAATGTGACTATTGACAGGGCCCGTTTTGACAAGACCCTTATCAAGAAGGGGACTAAGATAGATAATCTAGTCCAGATCGCTCATAATGTAATAATAGGCGAACACTCGATAATAGTCGCCCAGAGCGGCATATCTGGTTCCACCACTATAGGCAAGAATGTTACGCTGGCAGGCCAATCAGGTGTCATAGGGCATATAACTATAGGTGATAACGCTGTTGTGGCCGCTCAGGCCGGTGTAACAAAATCAATCCCGCCCAAGTCCTGTGTATCAGGATATCCTGCACAACCGCACAGGATGGCCAAGAGGATAAATGCGTGCGTGCAGAACCTGCCAGAGTTTTACAAAAGAATAAAGGCCCTGGAAGAAGAGTTAGAGAAATTGAAAGCCTGTAAAGAAGAAAAACATAAATAAAATATTAAATTCGAAATTCGGATTTCGATAGTCGGATTTCGATTTTTTAATCTGTTATTAGAAAAGGACTACATGGAACAGAGGACAATAAAAAAATCTATCGGACTTAGCGGCATCGGGCTGCATACAGGAGTAAAGGTCAATCTTAAGTTTAAGCCTGCGCCAGCGAATACAGGCATAAATTTTATAAGGGTCGATGTGAAGGACTCGCCCATGATAAAGGCGCACATACTTCAGATACTTGAGCAGGATAAGAGCCCCAGGAGGACTTCTGTGGGCAATGGTTCTGTGGAGGTCCATACCATAGAGCATCTCATGGCGGCGCTGTGGGCCGTGGGTATTGATAATCTCCTTATAGAGATAGACGGGCCGGAATTGCCGGGCCTTGACGGAAGCGCTAAAGATTTTCTGGTGGCGCTGAAAAAGGCTGGTATCGAGAGCCAGGGCGTGAATAAGAAGGTCTATCAAGTGCGTTCCCCGATGTGGGTGGAACAGGATGGCGCGATGCTGATGGTGCTCCCGGATAATAATTTCAGGGTGTCGTATACCTTGAATTATGAACACCCGCTTCTAAAAGCCCAGTATATATCGTTTGTCCTTGATGAGGATACGTTTGAAAAAGAAATAGCTCTTTCAAGGACATTCTGTCTGGAGAGGGAAGTAAATGGCCTGAAAAAACAGGGACTCGGCAAAGGCGCGAATTATGACAATACAGTGGTGGTGGGAAAAGAAGGCGTGATAGACAATGATCTTAGGTTTGATGACGAATTCGCGAGACACAAAATACTGGATCTGCTCGGGGACTTGTATTTATTGGGATACGCCATAAAGGGCCACATAATAGCTGTCCGCAGCGGGCACCCTCTCAATATAAACCTTGTAAGCAAAATAAACGCTCAGAGAGAAAAATTGCAGGCGGGCGGTATAAAGGCAGTGCATGTCGAAACAGGCTCCGGCGTGCTGGACACGAGCGACATACAGAAGATACTCCCGCATAGATATCCGTTCCTTCTTGTCGACAGGATAATAGAACTTGAGCCGAATAAGCGGGCGGTCGGCATAAAAAATGTCACGATAAACGAGCAATTTTTTACAGGCCACTTTCCGGGCACGCCTGTTATGCCGGGCGTCCTCATAGTGGAAGCGATGGCGCAGGTTGCCGGAGTCCTGATGCTCAATAAAAAAGAGAATGTCGGAAAGATCGCTTATTTCATGAGCCTTGACAATGTCAAGTTCAGGAAGACAGTGGTACCTGGTGACCAGTTGCGGCTCGAGGTGGAGGTAGTCAAGTTGAGGGCTAAAACAAGTCAGGTGCATACTAAGGCGCTGGTGGACGGCGCGATCGTAAGCGAGGCGGACCTTATGTTTGCCCTGGTTGAAGCGTGATTTTGCCATGAAGATTCATCCTACGGCGGTTATTGATAACAAGGCGAAGCTGGCCGACAACGTCAAAGTCGGCCCTTATGCTGTTATAGGTCCTGACGTGGAGATAGGTTCTTCCACGGAAATAGGGCCTCACTCGATCATAGACGGTTATACGGTTATAGGTAAGAATTGCCGCATATTCCCGGGCGCCTGTATCGGGACAATACCACAGGACCTTAAATACAAAGGCGGGGAAAGTTATTTAAGGATAGGCAATGATAATATAATAAGGGAATTCGTCACCATTAATCCCGGGACGCACGAGGGCAGTGTTACGTCAATAGGGGACAACAATCTATTGATGGCGTATTCTCACGTGGCCCATGATTGCAGAATAGGTTCAGGCTGCGTGATAGCCAATGTAGGGACTCTCGCGGGCCATGTGATACTGGAAGATAAAGTCGTTCTAGGCGGGCTTGCCGCCATACACCAGTTTACGCGCGTCGGCAAGCTGTCTATTATAGGAGGTTGCTCCAAAGTAGTCCAGGATATCCCGCCGTTTTCCACGTGCGACGGCCATCCTGCCAGGGTATACGGCTTGAATCTTTTAGGGTTAAAACGCTCGAATGTGTCCATAGAATCGCAAAGGGCGCTTAAAAAAGCGTTTAAGATAGTGTTTTATTCCGGACTTACGCTTAAAAACAGCATAGAGAACATCAAGGATTCTATAAATGGGTTTGATGAGGTCGCGTATCTTGTGGATTTTTTAAAGACTTCGAAGAGAGGTGTTTGCAGAGGTGCGGATGAGAGTCGCCCTAATTGCGGGCAACGGTAAATTCCCTATTATTTTTGCAAAGGCAGCCAGGCGTAAAGGCGTGGAGGTAGTTGCAATAGGAATAAAAGAAGAGACCTCCAGAGACCTTGAGGTTTGTGTTGATAAGATGTACTGGCTTGGTGTGGGTGAGCTGGCAGGGCTTTTTCAGATACTCGAGTCTGAAAAATTGACAGCGGCTGTTATGGCTGGCCAGGTGAGGCACAAACTTCTGTTTGATAAAACTATCAGGCTTGACAAAAAAATGCTTGAGCTATTAAGCTCAGTCAAAGATAAAAAGACAGATTCATTGATAGGCGCGATTGCAAGCCAACTTGAACGTTCAGGCGTGAAACTATTGGACTCGACAACGTTTCTTTCAGACTACCTTCCTGAAAAAGGCCTGCTCACAAAGATACAGCTGGACGAACGTGTACAGCAAGATATAGAATTTGGCAGGGTTATTGCAAAGTCGATCGCTGGCCTGGATATAGGCCAGACCGTCGTGGTCAAAGACAAGGTCGTCCTGGCAATAGAATCCATTGAGGGCACGGACGAGGCCATTAAGAGAGGCGCGTTATATGGGAAAGACGGGGTTGTGGTTATAAAGGTCAGTAAGCCTGGCCAGGACATGAGGTTTGATGTGCCTATAATAGGGCCTGGAACAATAAAGTTATTAAAGACACTAAAGGCGGCATGTATTGCCATAGAAGCGAAAAAGACCTTGATTATCGACAAAGAAGAGACCATAAAACTGGCGGATGAATCAGGAGTGGGAATCGTCGCTATATAAAAAATGCCAAAGAAAAAACAGATTACAACCAGTTCTTTAAACACCATAGAAGCCCTTACTAAGATCTCAAAGGCGATATCAAGTGATCTTTACCTGGAAGATATACTGAAATTGATAGTGACCGTGACCGCCGAGGTCATGAATTCAAGGATCTGCACCCTGATGCTTCTTGATGACAAAAAACAATACCTTGTTATACGCGCGACGCAGAGCATAAGCGAGGAGTACATAAACAAGAACCCGCTGAAAAAAGGCGAGGGCATCGTCTGGAAGGCAGCTGACACTAATAAGCCAATAGTGGTGCCGGACGTGCTGAAAGAACCAGATTATAAATATAAAGACGTGGCTGAAAAAGAAGGCCTTGTGTCCTTACTGTGCGTGCCAATGGCTGTTAAAAACAGAGCGATAGGGGTCTTAAACTGTTATACCTCGAAACCGCACAAGTTTTCAAAGACAGAGATCAATGTATTGACCAGCGTGGCTAACCAGGCGGCTATTGCCATAGAAAATACAGAGCTTATAGTAAAGACGCGCGTTATACAGGAAGAACTTGAGACGCGCAAGGTGGTGGAAAAGGCTAAGGGTATCTTGATGAGGGAAGAGGGCCTTACGGAAGTAGACGCATTTAGGAGAATCCAGAAATTCAGCATGGATCGCAGAAAGCCCATGAAAGAGGTAGCAGAGGCGATCATGATGATGCATGACATGAAACAATAAATCCAAAAGACAAGATATGCCTGAGAAAAAATCGTCTTATAAAGGATTACAAAAAAATATCCGCTCTTTAAAAACATCAAAGATAGACGTATGGCGTAACCAATACGCGGACAAAGATTATGTGATTACTCTTGAGCACCCCGAGTTTACGTGCGTATGCCCTAAGACAGGGCTTCCGGATTTCGCCGGCATAACGATTCAGTATAGACCTGATAAAATGTGCGTGGAACTGAAGTCATTTAAGATGTATCTGCTTTTTTACAGGGATGTGGGCATTTTCCACGAGCATGTGATCAACAGGATCCTGGATGATTTTGTGGCCTCGTGCAGGCCTAGGTGGGCATATATTAAAGGCGAATTCAATACCAGAGGCGGGATTAAAACCACGGTTACCAGCGAATACAATAGGAGTCAATCATGATAGCGAAGACAAAAAAAGATATACTGGCCCTAGTCAAAAAGCGCGACATTAAATTTATAAAACTATGGTTCGCGGATGTCCTGGGTTTCCAGAAGGGCATTGCTATTACTAAACGTGAACTCGAGAAAGCCATGAGCGAAGGCATGGGTTTTGACGGCTCGTCCATAGAGGGTTTCGCGCGCATTGAGGAAAGCGATATGGTTGCCATGCCTGATCCGTCAACATTTAAGTTGATTCCCTGGCGGACTGACAAAGACGGTCTTTCAGCGAGGATGTTCTGCGATGTGCTGAAGCCAAACGGCAAGCCATTCGAAGGGGACCCCAGGTATGTATTGAAGAAAAACCTGAAAAAGGCGAAAGAGCTGGGCTTTACTTACTATATAGGACCTGAACTTGAATATTTTTATTTTGAGAACCCGAAAAATACTATAATCCTGGACAGAGGAGGATATTTTGACCTGACGCCGCTGGACGTGGCGCAGGACCTTAGACGTGAGACAGTGGTCATGCTTGAGAAGATGGGGGTGAAGGTGGAATACAGCCATCATGAGGTGGCTACCTCGCAGCACGAGATAGACCTCAGGTATTGTGACGCGCTTACCATGGCGGATAATGTAATGACCTATCGCATGGTAGTTAAGGAAGTCGCCAGGCAACACGGTAAATACGCCACTTTTATGCCTAAGCCGATCTATGGTATAAATGGCAGCGGTATGCATGTCCACCAATCGCTTTTTAAAGGCTCAAAGAACGCATTTTTCAGCAAGACTGACAAGAGCCATCTCTCAGACGTGGCCAAGTATTTTATAGCGGGTATCTTAAGATATGTCCCTGAGATAACTACGGTAACAAACCAGTGGGTCAATTCCTATAAAAGGCTTATCCCGGGTTACGAGGCTCCGGTGTATATATGCTGGGCGCAGATGAACCGCTCCGCTCTCGTGAGGGTGCCTATGTATAAGCCCGGCAAGGAAAATGCCACCAGGATAGAGTTTCGCTCTCCTGATCCGGCGGCTAACCCGTATCTGGCTTTTTCTGTTATGTTGGCGGCAGGCCTAGAGGGCATGAAAAATAAATATAAGCTCCCTCGCCCGGCGGAAGATAATATCTATAGAATGACAGAGGAAGAGCGCGCAAAGGCGGGCATAAGATCCCTGCCGGAAGATCTTTATGAGGCGATCAAGCTCACTGAAAACAGCGAGCTTGTTAAAGAGGCCTTAGGAGACACTGTGTTCGAGTATTTTATACGCAACAAAAAGATGGAATGGGACGAATACAGATCCCAGATCTCCAAGTATGAATTAGATAAATACCTACCTATTTTATAGATTAAGCCATGCGCAAAACCAGCGTTATATTACTAATTATATTCTCGTGTCTATTGGCCTATGGACTTATGACCATGGTGAGTCCAGGAGATATTATCGGGGTACAGACCGAAAAGGGAAATGTTGCGTATGCGCCTTTTTATAAAGGAGAGAGCTTTACGTATGACGTGATGTATCAAAAAGTAAGGCTGGGGAAATCCGTCCTGACGTTTCACGGAGAAATGACCCTGGGCGATCAAAAGGCCTATTACATAACTTTCCGCACCAAGGTCCCTTCTTTAAATGACGCCGAGGATCTTTATGCCGATAAGCATACTTTTCTGCCGATAGAGGTGCATAGGTCGATTAAAAAAAAGATAGGATTCGACGACAGGATAGTGGAAAGGTATGATCAGAAGAATTTCAGGGTGTACATAACGCAAAAGAGCAAGCTACGGTCCAGAGACTTCACCATACAAAAAGAGTCTCTTATCCACAACGCTATACTCCTTGCTTATTATTATAGGGCCCAGAGCGATTTTGACAGGAATGACGTTATGGCGATCAACCTCCCCATGGCGGAGTTTGACATTATTTATGATGGCGTGGAGACAATAGATACTCCTCTGGGGGAATATAAGGCCCACGTGTTTACAAGCGATCCCGAAAAGTTCAAACTATGGCTCAGCGCTGATGAGAGAAAGATCCCGCTGAAGATAGAAAACCCAGGCACGTTTGGCTATTCCCTGGTAATAAAATCGCTTGACAGGGGATAAATAATGTGATAAAGTTATAGTGAAATAAGGCACAGAGAATGTGCCTGAGAAGAGAACACAATGAGGCGTTCGGAGACGAACGCTTTTTTTATTTATTGCACAGGAAATTATAAAAGTTTCGCCAGTGCCGAAGGCGAGATTTTTCTTGACTGTCTGTAATGTTCCGTAGATAATATAGATATAAATTTGATACAAAGGCGTATCAAGCATGAATAGATTTTTGTTAGGACAAGGGCGTTCTAGATCAAAGAATAAGAACGCTTTTTTTATTTGTCTTAGCTTGCACAAAAATTGCGCAAATTTACAAAAGGAGAAAAATCATGCAGAATAAAATCAAGGCTTTCATGGAAAAGGTAATACAAAAGAACCCTGGGGAGAAGGAATTTCACCAGGCAGTACAAGAGGTTGTAGAATCAGTAATGCCTTTTATTGAAAAAAACCCTAAGTACCAGGATGCCAAGATACTCGAGAGAATAGTAGAGCCTGAAAGGGTATTGATGTTTCGAGTGCCGTGGCAGGATGATAAGGGCGGGGTCCAGGTACACAGAGGCTTCCGCATAGAGATGAATAGCGCTCTCGGACCTTATAAAGGCGGCTTGAGGTTTCACCCGAGTGTATACCTTGGGATTTTAAAATTTCTGGCATTCGAGCAGGTTTTTAAGAACAGTTTAACAACCCTTCCAATGGGCGGAGGAAAAGGTGGGTCTGATTTCGACCCGAAGGGGAAATCAGACAATGAAGTAATGAGATTCTGTCAGAGCTTTATGACAGAACTCCAGCGTCATATAGGCCCTGACACAGACGTACCAGCCGGAGATATAGGAGTGGGCGGCAGGGAAATAGGGTATCTGTTTGGCCAATATAAAAGGATTCGCAATGAATTTACAGGCGTTCTGACAGGCAAAGGCCTTAGCTGGGGCGGAAGCCTTATAAGACCGGAAGCAACAGGATACGGATGCGTATATTTTGCGCAGGAGATGTTAAAGACAAGAGGCGATTCTCTTAAGGGAAAGGTTTGCGCAGTTTCAGGCTCAGGGAATGTGGCCCAGTATACTGTTGAGAAATTGCTCCATTTAGGCGCGAAGTCGGTGACCCTCTCAGATTCAAGCGGGTATATTTATGACCCAGACGGTATAAGCGAACAGAAACTTGAGTTTGTAATGGAGTTAAAGAATGTAAAAAGAGGCCGGATAAAAGAATATGCTGCAAAGTATAGTTGTAAATATGTAGAGGGCCGTTGGCCATGGGAAGTAAAATGCGATTGCGCGTTTCCGTCTGCCACGCAGAACGAGATACATGAATCTGACGCAAATCAGTTGGTTAAAAACGGCTGCATGCTGGTTGCTGAAGGAGCAAACATGCCGACACTCCCAGAGGCAATAAAGGTATTCCAGCAGGCAAAGATTTTATATGGTCCTGGCAAGGCATCAAATGCAGGCGGAGTGGCCACGAGCGGCCTGGAAATGTCTCAGAACAGCCAGAGGCTATCGTGGACAAAAGAAGAAGTAGATGAAAAATTGCGCCAGATCATGATAAAGATTCACGATGTTTGCGTTAAACACGGGAAGAAAGGTACGTTTATAAACTATGTTGATGGCGCAAACCTTGCAGGTTTTATAAAAGTAGCTGATGCAATGCTGGATCAAGGCTTGGTGTAGAAACTTTACAGTTAAGGTATAATGCATGTGCTTAAGATGCTATTTGAAAAAGGGCGTTTTGAAAAAGAACGCCCTTTTTTACTTTTCATACGACCAATGGCCATTGGTTATGTATTTACTCGTTATGCCCTTTGTGATATAATATCCCAGCTAAAGGAGGATTAATTGTGCCAAAAATAAAAAATATCAACAAGGTTTTGATTATAGGTTCAGGCCCGATTGTCATAGGTCAGGCGTGCGAGTTTGACTATTCAGGCACTCAGGCCTGTAAGGCCCTGCGCGCCGCTGGTTATAAGATCATACTTGTCAATTCCAATCCAGCCACTATTATGACCGACCCTGGCATGGCAGATGTCACCTATATAGAGCCTTTAAATGTCGAGAGGCTCACTGCTATTATAGAGAAAGAAAGGCCTGACGCGCTCCTGCCTAATCTGGGAGGCCAGACAGGATTGAACCTGTCCAGCGAGTTATCCAAAAAAGGTATACTTGAAAAATTTAACTGCAGGATCATAGGGGTGCAAGCCGATGCTATCGAGAGAGGGGAAGATAGGTTGGCGTTTAAAGAGACAATGAAGAAGCTGGATATCCCGATGCCCAAGAGTGAATTAGCTTATTCTGTGGAAGAGGCCAGGAACATAGCGCGTGATCTAGGCTATCCAGTTATTATAAGGCCCGCGTATACCATGGGTGGCACAGGCGGAGGCGCGGTATTTAATGACGAGGAACTTGAGGTCATAGCGGCAAGGGGGATATCAGCGAGCCTTATAGGCCAGATCCTTGTTGAGGAATCTGTCCTGGGCTGGGAAGAATTGGAGCTCGAGGTCGTAAGAGACGCTGAGTCCAATAAGATCACGGTATGTTTCATAGAGAATATTGATCCCATGGGCGTCCATACCGGGGATTCTTTCTGCGCCGCGCCCATGTTGACAGTGGAAAAACCGATGCAGGAAAAGCTCCAGGAATATTCTTACAGAATAGTGGACGCGATCGGTGTCATAGGCGGGACAAATGTCCAGTTCGCGCGTAACCCTGAAGATAATAGGGTTGTGGTTATAGAGATCAATCCAAGGACCTCCCGTTCATCTGCGCTTGCCTCTAAGGCAACAGGGTTTCCTATTGCCTATGTATCATCTAGATTGGCAGGCGGGGACCTCTTAAGAGACATACAATACTGGAGAGACGGCACGCTTGATAAATACACGCCTTCAGGGGATTATGTCGTCATAAAATTCCCACGCTGGGCGTTTGAGAAATTCAGAGGCATAAAAGATCAGCTGGGCACGCAGATGAGGGCTGTGGGCGAGGTAATGAGTATCGGCAAGACTTACAAAGAGGCTTTCCAGAAGGCAATAAGGAGTCTTGAGCAGGGCCGTTATGGCCTTGGCTTTGCCAAGAATTTTCATGAGCTTTCGCTGGATGAGTTAAAAAAACTTCTGGCCTTTCCCACATCAGAGCGCCAGTTTATTATGTACGAGGCCCTCAGGAAAGGCATGGGCATTGATGAGCTGTACGATAAGACGCGTATCCACAGGTATTTTATAGCCCAGATGAAAGAACTTGTAGAGCTGGAAGAGGAGATCTTGAGATATAAAGGCAAGAAACTTCCGGATAATCTCCTGGCGCGCGCTAAGGAAGACGGTTTCTCGGATAAATATCTTAGCCAGATTTTGGGTGTTACGGAAAAAGATATCAGGGAGACCCGAGTACGGCTTGGTAAGTCCGAGGCGTGGGACGCTGTCCCGGTAAGCGGAGCTGACGCGGCGTATTATTATTCGACTTACAATGCGCCTGACAAGGTCAGCGTGCCTCCTAATAAATCCGCCTCTCCGCCTTCGGCGGAGGGCGAGATCTCGCCGCCCGCTTCGCCGAAGCGAAAGCAAGGCGAGCAAAGCGGCGGAAAGATAATGATACTCGGAGGCGGCCCTAACAGGATAGGCCAGGGTATAGAATTTGATTACTGCTGCTGTCATGCCGCGTTCGCGTTGAGGGACATGGGGTATGAGAGTATAATGATTAACTGTAACCCTGAGACAGTGTCTACGGACTATGACACCTCAAATAAACTATACTTTGAGTCCCTGACGGTCGAAGACGTCTTGAGTATTTATAATAAGGAAAAACCAGAAGGCGTGATTGTTCAGTTCGGCGGGCAGACACCTTTGAATATTGCGAAAGAGCTTGAAGATTCTGGAGTGAAGATATTGGGGACGTCGGTGGATAGCATAGATCTTGCGGAAGACAGGGAGAGATTCGCCAAAATCATGAAAAAACTCGGCATCCCCCAGCCTGACAGTGGGATGGCTAGCACGTTAGAAGAGGCCTTAAAAATAGCCGGCAGGATAGGGTATCCTCTTATGGTGAGGCCATCTTATGTCTTGGGTGGCAGGGGTATGGAGATTGTGTATGACGAAGAAATGCTCAAGAGTTATGTAAAGGCAGCTGTTGATGTATCTCCTGACAGGCCTATCCTCATAGATAAATTTTTAGAAGACGCGATTGAGGCTGAAGCAGATGCCGTATCTGACGGCAAAGATGTCTTTATCCCTTCCATCATGGAGCACATAGAGGAGGCTGGCATACATTCAGGCGACTCTGCCTGTGTTATCCCGCCAAAGACTATACCCAAAAAGCACATCAATACGATAAATGAATATACAGAAAGAATAGCGAAAGAGCTGAAGGTCTGCGGGCTTATGAATATGCAGTACGCGATCGCTGATGATACAGTCTATGTCCTGGAGGCAAATCCAAGGGCGTCAAGGACTGTCCCGATTGTATCAAAGGTGTGCGGTTTATCCATGGCCAGGATAGCTACTGAGCTTATGCTTGGTAAAAAAATCAGCGAGATGAATCTGAAGCCCAGGAAATACAGCCATTTCGGGGTAAAGGAATCAGTGTTCCCGTTTTATATGTTCCAGGAAGTGGATCCTGTGCTCGGGCCTGAGATGCGTTCGACAGGAGAAGTCATGGGGATAGCAGATTCGTTCGGCCTTGCGTATTTCAAGGCGCAGGAAGCCGCCAATGCGAAACTGCCCACGAAAGGCACGGTCCTTATAACAGTCGCTGACAAGGACAAGAAAAAGAATGTTGCCGAGGCCGCCAGGAGATTGCGTGAGATAGGATTCAGGATCTTCGCAACAGAAGGCACAAAGAAGTTTCTCGACAAACACAACGTTGAAGCCGAATTGATTAAGAAGATGCATGAAGGAAGGCCGAATATAATAGACGCCATTAACAATAAAGAAATACAGCTTATCGTCAATACGCCTGTCGGAAAATATGCGGCGTATGAAGATTCGTATATAAGAAAAAGCGCCATAAAGTACAAGATCCCTTATATTACGACTCCTGCGGCAGCGATCGCGGCAGCGGAAGGGATCAAGTCATATCTGGAGAATAAAGGAGACGTCAAATCCCTGCAGGAATACCACAGTGAAATCACATAGTCGAGAAGATGAATCTTATGTTTAAACGAGTCGTGACCAAAAAAATCAGCTTTGATAACGAAAAATATCTTTCCGAGCAGACAAAAGAAATCCTGAACAGGGTCAAGAAATTCGATAACAAGCTCTACCTCGAGTTCGGAGGAAAGATATGTTTTGATTATCATGCCGCAAGGGTCTTGCCGGGGTATGACCCCAATGTGAAGATGCGGCTTCTCGAAAAACTCAAGGACTATGCCGAGATAGTCATAAGCGTCTACGCGAAAGACATTGAGCAGGGCAGGGTCAGGGGAGACTACGGCATAACCTATGACCTTGCCACGTTGAAGCTCATAGATGACTTAAAGGCCTGGAAACTCGATGTAGCCGCGGTTGTCCTGACAAGGTTCAGCAATGAACCGGCTGCCTTGAAATTTAAAAGGAGGCTGGAAAGGCTGGGCATTAAAGTTTACAAGCATGTAAAGATAGAAGGATATCCGCACGACGTGGAAAAAATCGTGAGCTCTGACGGCTATGGCAGGAACGATTATATAGAGACAAAAAAACCTGTTGTAATAGTAAC
>JAHIEN010000048.1 GCA_018901615.1 Candidatus Omnitrophota bacterium
GGCGCCTTCACCCTGCCATTCTTTTAGAGACCTGGCCGCTCTTGTATATTTATTTTCTTTGGGATTGTCTCCCGGCATGTCCATGCCAAATAAAACACGGATTATGTTACGCGGGTCAGAATCATATAAGGCCTTCTGCTCATCCGGGGATATTACATCGTAAGGCGGGGCTGTTACCTTTGAAATATCGCCTATCTTTTCAGGATCGTAAAGCGTGCCTTTAAACGGGATTATGTCTGCCATAAACAAACACTCCTAATATTCCGCCGACACCGTCAGCCGCAACATCAAGCACGCTCACGTCTCTCTCAGAAACAAACCCCTGGTGAAATTCATCTGAGATCCCATAAAAGACTGAAAATAAAACAGCCAGGATCTTGAAATTTTCAAAAAATGCTTTTCTGGGGGAATTTTTTAGCGCCCGGGCGGCCAGGTATCCGAAAATAGTATATTCGGCGATATGCATTGCCTTATCAAAGAAAGGGATGTGGATAGCCGGTAATGGCTTTGTTATACTGGAAAAATAAAATATAATCCCCGCGTACAGATATAACGGGATCCAGTATTTTAAAAAGTTACTTCTTGTCAACGCCGCAACCGCCTTTTTTATCACAGCCCTGGCATGGTGAAGGGGCCTTGGCCTCTTCTTTTGCTCTTTTTTTGTAGCCCTCGCTCCTGTAATCAGTGGCGTAGAAACCTGAACCTTTAAAGATAAAGCCCGCGCCTGAACTTATCAATCTTTTTACGCGGCCTTTACACGATTTATCCTGGCATTCAGTCAGAGGCTTATCATTCATGCCCTGAAGGACATCAAACGCCTTCCCGCATTTTGAACATTTGTATTCGTATGTTGGCATATAAAGTACTCCTTGTTCGCATAGCGCAAAGCGCATAGCGCATGGCGTTTGAAAAATTAGAGCGCAGAAATCTTTTACGCTATGCCCTATGCGCTATGCTATTACTATTTTTTAAATATTTTCTTCACCTTGTCCATGAATGACCTGGCCAGGGGATTTATGCTGTCATTGCAGGTCTTTGCGAATTCATTTAGCGCGCGCTTTTGCTCTGAGTTTAATCGGGTCGGGGTCTCGACTATGATCTTGACAAGTTCATCCCCAACGCCGTATTCTCTTAGTCTATTTATACCCTTGCCTGCCAGCCTGAATATCCTCCCGCTCTGCGTGCCTTCAGGTATCCTCATCATCACGTTTCCGTTAAGCGTAGGGACCTCGACTTCTCCTCCCAGGGCCGCTATTGGAAAGCTTATAGGCACTTCGCATATTATATCATAACCATGTCTTTCAAAGATAGAGTGTTCTTTTACATTTATGTAAATATAAAGGCCGCCCCGCTGTCCGCCTTTTGCGCCTGCCTCGCCTTCTCCAGTTATCCTGAGCCGCGATCCTGTATCGACTCCAGCAGGTATATTGACTTCAAGTTTTTTCGTGATCTTTGCCCTGCCTGCTCCAGCGCAATTTACGCATGGGTTTTTTATAACGCTGCCTTCGCCCCTGCACTTAGGGCATGTCTGCTGTATGCTGAAAAAACCTGTTGACTGCAATATCTGGCCCTTGCCATTACACGTGCCGCATTTTGTCTTTTTAGTTCCGGGCCTTGCGCCTTCGCCCTTACAGGTATCGCAGATCTCGTGTCGCGCGATATTGATCGTCTTTTTCGCGCCAAATGCCGCGTCTTCAAAAGAGATACTTGTCTCGTATTCAAGATCTCTACCCCGTCTCGGCCCGCCGCTCTTCCTCGAGGAAAAACCACCTCCAAACATGCCAAGGCTCTCAAAGATATTGCCGAACATAGACCCGCCAAAACCCAGGTCCTCAAATATACTGCTGAAATCAGCGCTTTTAAAAATATCCTCTGAAGTATAGCGTGAATCTATGCCCGCGTGGCCAAACTGGTCGTATTGGGCTCTCTTATTAGTATCTGACAATACCGCATAGGCCTCTGATATCTCCTTGAACTGTTCTTCCGCTTCCTTTTTTTTCTCAGGCGCAACCCTGTCTGGATGGTGTTTGAGCGCAAGGTTCCTGTAGACCTTTTTTATCTCATCAGGACTCGCGCCCTTCTGTACGCCTAGAATTTCGTAGTAGTCACGTTTGGTAGTCATAGTATCAGGTACCCGTAACTCGTAACCAGTAACCAGGAATTTTATTTCTGGCTTTCAATGGAACGAA
>JAHIEN010000049.1 GCA_018901615.1 Candidatus Omnitrophota bacterium
AACGTCCGCGAACTTCCTGTTGACCGTCTCGTACATCCGCCAGTCCAATTCTTCAAACTGCGGCCTGGTATATGCTATATGTGACAATGGCCACAAGGCCTCGTTCGCAAAACCATAATAATAACCGTCTTCCTCTTCCTTGCTAAGCCAGACTCTATGCAGTGTGTATTTCGGATCGTCGGGCGGGACCTTTAGCCTGTCATTTTTATCTACTGTCTTTTTGTCCGCGTCTCCAGAGCCATGGGCAATCCACAGGCCGTTACAGGCCTTCATCACAGGGTCAAGCGCAGTGACCACGCCGCCAGCTGAACGCTGACATATGATGTTTGATTTTTTGTGCATGTGTATATAGGGCTCTCGATTCGAAACGACTATCAATAGATAATCGCCAAGGCTTTCCTTGATAACCTTTTTAAGGCTGTCTTTGGTCCACATAATATTCTTCCTTTGTAAATTTTATCTCAACCTGAAACTTATATCCAGAAGGGTCTTGACTAAAAAGCTTCTTAAAAAAATGAGTATTAGAAAGGCTATGATCGGTGAAATATCTATGCCTATACCCATCTTTATCGGCAGCATTTTTCTAATAGGGTATAAAATCGGCTCTGTAGTCTTATACAAAAATTGGACTACTGGATTATAAGGATCCGGGTTCACCCAGCTTACGAGGGCCCTTATCAATAAAAGCCAGTACATCACGGTAAAGATCACATTCAATAAAGACGCTATCGCGGCTAAAAGATTTGAAAATACAAACATTACTTCTTTGCCCCTTCCTGATCGTAGTTTATTGCCCTTATGGGATAAGGTATCACTATGCCTTCTTTTGCATAACGCTCGTGCAGCTTTTTTATAAACTCGTGCTTTATGAGATAATTATCCACAAATTCCTTTGCCCTTAAGATCACTGTAAAATCTATGCTGAAAGCATTAAAGGTATGATAGCGGATAAAAGGGTCAAATCCAGGCACGCCGCCTTGCACCTCTTTCATTATTTCCTTAGCGACCTCGCACGTCACCTTTTCTACTTTTTTAAGGTCAGAATCATAGTGCACGCCTACCTGCACCAGGACTGCCATTTCTGTCTGAGGATAGTAATAATTAAGGACCTTGGAGTCTACAAGCATTTTATTAGGTATGACCACTACGTTATTCGGAAGCATCCTGATCCAGGTCGAACGCCATCCAAGCTTCTCTACATATCCTTCTTCTCCTGAATCAAGCTTTATAAACTGGCCTAGCTGTATGGGTTTATCGATTATTATCTGTAGACCTGAAAAGAAATTTTCAAGCGTGGGCTGGAGCGCCAGGGCCACGGCAAGAGAGCCTATGCCTAAAGAAGCCAGTATGGGTGTTATTGACAGGCCAAAACTGTCAAGTAATATCAAGAACCCAAGGCTTATTACTATGATCCTTACAATTGTCTTAGCGACCCCGCCTGAAGCCTTTAATATATCTATCTTATGGGAATATTCCCCTATGATATTGCTGAGAAGCTTGTCAAGGAACAGGATTATAGCTATTACCGTGGTTATCCTGAAACCCACCAGAAAATACTTGAATATCTCAGAGTCAGACTGTATCGGCGAGACCCGCCCAACAATAAATATCCCACTTACAAAGATCAATAAGACCAGCGGGAAATTGAGCGCTGAAAAAAGTATATCATCAAGCTTGGAGCTTGTCTTGCTGGCAAAACGCTCCACCCTGGAAAAAACAAACTTTTTAATAGCTAACAGGATGCTCACCCATACAAAATACACAACAGGCGCATATATAAAGGCTGGTATTGTTACGTTGAAAAGGGTTATATCTTCCATAATATCTTTATTTTAAACGAGTTGCCAACTATTGTCAAGTGCTTTCCAATAATCGGTTGTACTATTTGAACAGATACGCTACACTCTTAAGCGCATAACAGGCCCTGCTCGCTCAGTCGAAGATTTGCCCCTATCTATCCTAGCTTTACCTGGGGCCGCCTTTTAGACAACATTTTGTCGGGGGCGAGAAAACTCACCCCACACCAAACTGCCTCTGGCAGTAAGGTGTGGGGCTCGGACAGTTCTCGCCCTTTTAAAAACCGCCAAAATACTGTCTAAAAGGCTAAATCTTCAATTCGCGATCAGGACCTGTTACGCGCTTATATTCTCGTCTTTTCGCTCTGCCAGGGCCTGGAGAAAAGCCTTTTTGTTTTGCGTAAAACAGGACTACCGCATAATAGAAGATACTGCCTGTCAAAACAAAACGGAGTGATCCGCCTTAGGCGGAGAGCGTCTTTTCGAAGGCCCTGGCAGAGCGAAAAGACATTGGGCTGGAGCGTATGCAGTGTAACGGAACAATGTAAGTATTACATTTTCCAGTAATCGGTGAGTTAACAGGGGGGTGAGCCTCTTATAAGAAGAATAAACTCACCTCTGGGAGGGTGTTTTATAAAATGCTCAAGGACTACCGAGACGCTTGAGCGCACAGTTTCTTCAAATACCTTGGTCAATTCACGGGCAATTACTATTTCTCTATCACCTAATATGTCCAATATATCTGTCAGGGTCTTTAATATCCTGTGCGGTGATTCATAAAAAATAATAGTCCTTTTCTCATGTTCCAGGCCTTTCAGCTGCCTGCGGCGTTTTGCCTTTTTATTGGACAAAAACCCGTGGAATACAAAGCTGTCTGTAGGCAGACCTGAGGCGACAAGGGCTGAGACAAACGCGCAAGGTCCGGGTATAACAGTAACAGGGATCTCGTTCTTTATAGCCAGGTTTATTATGTTGTATCCCGGATCACTGATGCCAGGCGTGCCGCTGTCAGAGACAAGAGCGATCTGCCTGCCTTCTTTTAAGAGCCGGACAAGATACTCGCCTTTTTTTACTTTATTGTGCTCAAAATAACTGGTGGTAGGGGTATTTACGCCGTAATGGGCGAGAAGTTTCTTGGTATGGCGCGTGTCTTCGCACGCGATAAGGTCTACAGACTTCAGTATCTCTATGGCCCTGAAAGTAACGTCCTTCAGGTTTCCGATGGGGGTAGCTACTATAAAAAGTGTGCCTGGCATGATTTTATTCCACCGTGACGCTCTTGGCTAGATTTCTGGGCTGGTCAACATCACATTCTCTCGCTATCGCTATGTAGTAAGCAAGAAGCTGTAAAGGCAAGACTGTAATTATCGGAGAGAAGACCTCGTCTATCTTTGGCACATATATGATCTCTTTTGTAAATCTCTTCATGCCTGCGTCACCCTCTGTAGCCACTATAATGACTTTGCCTTTCCTGGCGCATATCTCCTGGATATTGGAAACCATCTTTTCGTAGACACTTGACTTCGGGGCAATACAGACCACTGCCCTGTATTCGTCGATCAATGCAATAGGGCCATGTTTCATCTCTCCTGCCGCATAACCCTCAGCAGGTATGTAGGAGATCTCTTTTAGCTTCAGCGCGCCTTCGAGCGCCGTGGGAAAATTAAGGTTCCTGCCCAGATATAAAAATGAACCAAAGGCATAGTGCCTGCTGGCAAGTTTCTGTATCTTGGATTTCTCATCTAATACTTCTTGCAGCATTTTAGGTATCTTTTTAAACTCTCTCAAGAGATATCGCTTTAGCTCCTTCTTCAGTAGACTCTTTTTCTCAGCTATATAAAACGCCAGTAAATATAATATGCCCAGCTGCGCTGTATATGCCTTTGTAGATGCCACGCTTATCTCCGGGCCAGCGTATGTATAAAAGACCCCGTCTGAAATCCTTGCGAGGCTTGAGCCCACCACATTGCATATAGAGACAACTTTGGCGCCCTTTCTCTTTGCCTCTTTGACAGCCGCAAGCGTATCCGCTGTTTCGCCTGACTGGCTTATCGCTATGGTAAGGGTATGCTTATTGATAACAGGCTCCCTGTACCTGAATTCGCTCGAGACGTCAACAAAGACAGGGATCTTGCAGAATCGTTCTATAATATACTTGCCAACCAGACCCGCATGATACGCTGTGCCGCAGGCAAGTATTATAATATTAGAGATCCCTTTAATTGCGCTGACAGATAGATTGATTCCTTCAAGAGAGATCTGAGAAGTTCTTTTAATGCGGCTGGATAAAATTTGTCTGAGAACGCGCGGCTGTTCGCTTATTTCCTTGAGCATGAAATGCGAGAAGCCTGACTTTTGAGCACTGGATATATTCCACTTGATAGTATCGACTTTTTTCTTTTTTTCCTTTCCATTAGAATCAAGCACTTTTACCTTGTCTTTTCCTAAAACAGCAATCTCACCATCATCAATGTATATCACCTTTTTGGTATGACCCAATATAGCCGGCACATCAGATGCAATAAAGTTTTCTGATTTACCTATGCCTAATATAAGCGGGCTTTCTTTCCTTGCGCCTATTAGCTTACTAGGCTGGTCTTTACAGATTACGCCAAGCGCAAAAGAACCCTTGAGATGCTTAATGGCCTTCAATACTGCCTTTTCAAAATCTCCCTTGTAGTGCCGCTCTATAAGGTGGGCTATTACCTCTGTGTCTGTTTCAGATTTAAAGCTATGGCCTTCTTTTATAAGCTTATCCTTTATTTCACTGAAATTTTCTATAATACCATTGTGCACAACTACAAAATTTCCAGAACAATCTGTGTGCGGGTGGGCATTTACATTTGTAGGCGCGCCATGGGTTGCCCAGCGACTATTATGAGATACAAAACCATTTGCTATAAAGTTAGAATCTCGATGATTAATCTCCAAGTCGAAAAGCGTTTTCTCTTTTGCTTTAATCTTTTTTATTTCTAAAAGGGGTTGAAATATCAAATCTGCATCTAGAGTCTTTATTATCTTTTTCCTTCTTTTAAAAATTAATGTATTAATTCTCTCTGATTTTGCTTTGGATGAAAATCCAATATGTTCGGCAAACTTCTCAAACAAAATATAACTACTCAAAAATATACCGCAAGAATTATTCCAATTCCTGTATTTTTTAACCTCTTCATAATATGAAGACTGGATGCCAAATCTTAAAAGTAAAAGCTGACATACTTTTACCATGAACCTATTTGTTATTCGCAAAGTTACCTGGCCTGATGATAGATTAACGCATCCTTCAGCATCAAATAAACCTCTTAAAAAAGCAGCTATCTCATTAAGGGGGAGAGTGCCAATTTCACTTAAAAATGCTTCCTTGGGTAATATTATATTTTTTCTCAACCACTGGCACAGATAAAAACTATTTACTTCTAAAAGCCAGGCCTTAGTATCCTTCATAGAAGCTACTCTACCCTGGATACCAAACACTTTTGAAATTAAATCCTTATAAACTAATAAAAGTTCTTTATCTAAATCCTTAAATCTAACTGTCCTTTCCTTTACCGTACCATCTCCCAATAAATAACCAATTATCTGCATCAATTCAGGCGAGCTCTTTTTTGGTAAATTTATAAATTTACCATGAATTGTATCTTGTGGGATAAAATAAGGCTTCTCAAGTCTAATCGACAAAACAGGTAATAATTTCTGCAATGCATCTTCTCTAAAATTACGGTCATTTTTTATAATATGCCTCATATATCCTCTAGAAATGCCGGCCGAAGAAGCACAAGAAATCTTTGTTAATTGCAATTCTTTTAGTCTATTCCTAATTAACTGATTTGCTGGCCTTGTAACTCTAAAATATCTTTTGATAAAAAGCGATTCAAAATGCATCTTCCTCCCTATTACATTTATTTGCTTAGGGACGATCAATATATCTTCTTTATTAATATCTTTGGTTTTTTTCTCTATGATTTTATCTCTATGCTTAACAAACATACGGTGCTCACCTGTGCATGTTAAATAACCCAAAGACGTTCGAAGACGATATAGATGCTCAGGGGAAGAGTGACGCATAACTTTTATCTGCGCCTTTTCTAGCCTCATAGTTTTTCTATTTAAAGAAAGAACTTTCTCGCCTTCTTTTAGTTTTGATATTGGGAGCACCCTGCCATCAGCCAACTGAATCAACGTATCTGATGTCAAACAATGACCGATGCCTAAAGTGGCATTGCTCAAGTCTTGCCTCTCTCTCACAGATGCAATTAAATCTTTTATCTTTCCAGAGCACTTAACAATCTTAATCTTACCATCCTTCAAAAGACAGACGCCTGCTGAGTCATATCCCCGATACTCGAGCTGTTTGAGCCCTTCCAGCAATACCGGCAAGGCGTCTTCCTTACCTATATAACCGATTATCCCGCACATAATTCACCCCAATATTCCTATATCCGCTACTATAATCTCGCCCGCATGTTCAGGCCCGTCATTTATGTAAAACCCTTTTTTTGGAAACTGCATGGTTACTGTCTTTGTGGCCTTTATGGCCTCGTCTAAAACCTCGCCTGTATCTGCATCAAGCCCTGAAGGAACATCAATACTCAAAATCGGAATATTTTTTTTGTTTAAGTCGACTATTATAGACCTGGCCGGCTCTTTAACCTGGCCTTTTACGCCTATTCCTAATATAGCGTCTATAATCAATTCTGCTTTTACATCTATGGCATCAGAAACTTCTTTAACCACAATGCCTGTCTTCCGCAGTATATTTAAATTAAGCAACGGGTCATTTTTAATATGAGACGTGTCTCCGATTATATACACTGCCATGCCAATACCCTGCATGGCCAGATACCTTGCAGTCACAAACCCGTCTCCCCCATTATTACCTGTACCGCAAAATATAGCAACCCTTTTGCCGGCGCAGGGTTTAAGCATTTCCATGGCTACATTGTTCACACATCTGCCAGCGTTTTCCATCAGGATAATCGATGGAACGCCAAAATCCTCTATTGTCCTACGATCCAGCTCCTGCATCTCCTGTACGCTGACAGCCTGCATAGTGTTATATATTATAACACCTAATATAGCCAAGGTTCAACCTCCTTAACTTTATTGGCTCTCGGAATTATCTCAAATTTGCTTAATGGCCCATTGGTAAAATCTCTCTACTTGTTTTATCATATCTAAAGCTTCGCTTTTAATGAAATTTCTATTTTCATACGCAACAGTGTTCTTTTTAGCTATTATACGTTTGGCAGTCTGGCTTTTTTGCGCTATGTCTTTTATTCTATTGCCAACAGAGGAAGTCAATAAATCAACTACTACCATATGATCCTCTTCTGATGAGCGTATGCCAGAATGCCTGACTAATATAGCGTCTATCAAAGAAATAGTGGCATGAACTCCATTTAGACCAGCCGCATTCCAATTCTCTGCCTTTTCTGCCTGATACATGGTTTGGTAAAATTCTTTGGCCTTTTTAAGGTATATGGCATATTCGGATCTTTCAACAGCTTTTGTTTTATAGTGCCTTGCTGCGCTCACGCCAAGATCCTTTCAATCGGCTCGCCGTAAATCAATTGATTGTTATTTAAAATCGAGCGGATTATAGCCTTTTTTTCAATATGCCTTCTTTTTATTTCGACCTTTGTTAAGATATAAGGTGAGATAGCGGCTCCAAATTTTTCGGCCATATCAATACTTAACTTATCCATTGCTTTATCTATTTTAGTTTTTCCAATTTTATTCCTGGTTATAACTATCAGATCAATATCGCTTTTCGATGTTTCCTCTTTCCTGACAATACTGCCAAATATGGCCATGGAGACGATTTCTTGTTTTTCACGAAGCAAGTTCTTTGTAATAGATGAGATTATATCGCTATATATAGATTTTTCTTTTTCAAATAGAGGCTCTAGAAGTTTTTTAACAATGTGATTGTTTTTTCGCAGTTTGTATAAGATCGCGTTGCCTTTTTTTCTTACGCTGATCAACCCCTCTCCCTTCATCCTTTGCAGTGTTTTATATGTGGAAGAAGCGCTCATGTCTATGCCTCTGGCAATACCTCTACCAGTATGTTCGTCCGCTTCAACAAGAAGAAATCGTAAAATTTTTATTTTTGACCCGTGTTTTAATATTTCGTCTAACTTATCATATATTTTCATAGCCATGCGCCTTTTGTCGTTCGTATTGTAGAACAAATGTTCGCTTTATAGAACATAGTATACGTCATACCTTGAACATAGTCAAGGGGCTTCTTTCTCCAAAGTTTACAATTACTGCATTGCAATAATTGTAGGTTGAAGCTTTATATCTTATGTGCTAAACTTATAGATAATGCATTACAGGTCAAAGTTAAATCTCAGCGCCTTTACGCTCGGCCTTACATCTATGGTCGGGCAGATAATCATTATCAGGGAACTTATTGTTGTATTTTACGGCAATGAGTTATCGCTTGGCATTATTCTGGCAAGCTGGCTTTTCTGGGTGGCATTTGGAAGCCTTGTTATTGGCAGGTTCGCTGACAGGCTAAAATCCAAAAAAAATCTACTCGCGAATATCCAGCTTATCACTGCCCTGACCCTGCCATTAAACCTGATCTTGATCCGAAGCATAAAATCAATTTTAAATATCCCCACCGGCCAGATAATCGACTTTATTCCAATGTTAGGCGCTTCTTTTATCTCATTATCTTTTATCTGCAGCCTTTTGGGATTTACATTTGTACTGATATCAAGGCTCTCCGCTGAAAAAACCCAAAACCCTTGTCTAGAGATAGGAAAGATCTACCTGGTCGAAGGATTGGGCGCGTCCATCGGGGGCATTATTTATAGTTTTTTTCTTATAAGGGCGCTTTCCCCGTTTGAAAACATCCTTATCCTTTCAGGCACGAACATTGCTGCTTCTATCATTGTCTGCAGAAACATACTAACCCTGCTCTATATAATTGTCCTGGCGCTGGGCTTTGTCTTTAAGTGGCCCCTGTCCCTGGAAAAATACACAAGACAAAACCAGTTCAGGCCGTTTGAGCTGGTTGAAAGCGCGGATTCCATATACGGTAATGTCTCTGTCACGAAAAGAGGACCTGATTTTAGTTTTTACGAAAATGGCTTTCTGGTGTTCACCAGCGGCGACCTTCTGACAAGCGAGGAATCAGTGCAATACGCCATGCTGGAACATCCCCGGCCCCAGGACATCCTCCTCATAGGCGGCGGATATTCAGGCTCTCTGGAACAAATCCTCAAACACCCTGTTAAAAAAGTGGACTATGTTGAGCTGGATCCTTTGATTATCAAAATGGCGCAAAAATACACGCCTCCAGTGCAAGATAAAAGGGCAAACATAATAAATACCGACGGCAGATTGTTTGTAAAAAACACGGGCTCTCTTTACGACGTCATAATCTTAAACCTTCCTGATCCGCATACGGCAATGCTAAACAGGTTTTATTCCCTGGAGTTCTTTAGAGAAATAAAAAGGATCCTTGCGCCCGGAGGTGTATTTTCTTTTTCGCTCACGTCTTCTGAAAACTATATAAACCATGAACAGGCGTATTACCTTGCCAGTATCTACAACACCCTTAAAAAAGAATTCGATGATGTAAAAGTCCTGCCAGGGGATACCGCTCATTTCCTGGCGTCAGAAACAAAGGATCTCTTGACCTATGATCCTGATGTGCTCATAAAAAGATTAAGAGAACGCGGGGTCAACACAAAATTTGTCAGTGAGTACTATCTGCCTTTTAGGCTGGATCCTATGAGGATAAAATACCTGGAAAATGCTATCCTTGAATCAGGCAAAGCAAAAATAAATAAAGATTTCAGGCCCATCGGATATTTTTACCACATGTCTTTGTGGATAACCCAGTTTCATTCTGGCAAAGGCCTGTTAGGGTATCTGGAAAAAATAAACCTAAAATTTATTATCATGGTAATCTTTGCGCTATTCTTAGTGGCGGTATTGGTTCAATGGCTCAGGCGCAAGGTTTCTCGCGCGCCTATTATAATATCTATCGGCACAACAGGCATGAGCGAGATATCATTTCAAATAATAGTAATACTGGCCTTTCAGTTTTTATACGGCTATGTGTATTATAAGATAGGCCTTATATTGACCTCTTTTATGATAGGCCTTGTATTAGGAAGCTTTTTTATAAACAGGGTCTTAGGGGCTATAAAAAATGAAAAGGCGCTATACATCAAGACGCAGATCGCGATATGCGTCTATCCATTGATACTGCCTTTAATATTTAACTATATATCAAAGGTCGGGCCTGAAAGAGAGGCCCTGGCGCGCGCTTTACAGACAAGTTTTGTCATGCTGCCTGTCATAGCAGGCTTTATAGGCGGGTTTCAGTTTCCTCTTGCCAATAAAATATGCCTTAAATCCAACGCGGATATCAGTAAAACAACAGGGCTTCTTTATGGGATCGACCTTCTTGGTTCCTGCATTGGGGCCTTTATTATAGGGGTTCTGCTCGTGCCTATAATAGGCGTCACGCAGGTATGTTTTTTGATCGCTTTTATCAATTTTCTCGCACTCGCGCTCTTGTTTTTTCAAAAAAATATGCTATAGTTATTATAGAAACAGGGAGGTACAAAAATAGCGCAAGCAACTAGGCTTATTGCCTATAAAAAAGCCCCTTAAAAAAGGGGCTTTTTTATACATTCGCGGCCACAAGAACAATAATGACCGCTCAGTATCAAATGCCTTACTTAAAAGACTGAGCATTTGTTTGTCCATTATTCGCCGAAGACTTCTGCGGAAAAAGTATATATCTCTGTGGCTGGATCTTGCCAGGCATTGGCAGAGAGGCCTGCCTTGCGGCATGTCTGGTCCAGGAACGTCTTTCTATCCCAGCTATATTCAGCCGCGACCTGCGGCAGGAGCAGGCCTGAGGAAAACCCTTGTTTCATGTAAAGCCCATGCTTACCGACTTCGATCTCATTTATATCGCTTATGCGTTTTAACGGGGTAAGCGCTGAGATCTCTATGTCTATACTATCCAGCTCTTTTTCCGTAACAGGGCTGAAACGATGGTCATTTATAGCAGCCGACATGGCAACATCTTTGACGGTCTCATAAAGCGGCTTGACAGCGATTATATATCCTATACAACCGCGCAGCTGGCCTTGTTTTTTTAATGTTACAAACGCGCCGCAATTTTCCTTGAGTCGTTTTTCTGTGACTTCTATTTTAGCCTGTTTTTTGCCAGTGACTGCCTCTACCACAGAGGCCTTCGCGATCTGGAGAAGTTTTTGTTTCTCTTCTTTACTCAGATACTCGTCTTTCATTATCATCGCCCCCTCACCCTTGCCCTCTCCCTGCTGGGGAGAGGGGATATACATGACGATACTTGAATAACCGACTACCCTTGACTTATCCCCTGTCACATCTCCGGAATTAGCGTATCTTAAGACCTTGGCCCTGGCGTTGTAAGAGTTAGCGAGCATTATGCTGGCCAGGACCGCTATGGGCGCGTCTATTTCTGTGTCGCCGTCTCTTAACTGTTCAAGAAGCCAGTCTGCATCTAATTTTTCCACAGCTGAGATGCCGCTTGTGTCAAGCTTGACCGCCTCGTCATATGGATGGTAATGAGAAAGGTCCACGCTTATTATTAAAAGCGTGTCGTCGTCAATAACATCATAGAGCGCGCCGCTCAATATACGCGCGTCTTCCATAAGAGGCGAGCCCATGGCTATAGGGACAATGCTGAAATCCTTGCCCTTGTATATCCTCTGTAAAAAAGGAAGCTCTACTTCAATGGCATGCTCTTTCTCATGGGCCTCTGGATAGAATAAAAACCTTTTATCTGTTTTTATTATCCTGTCTGCGAGCTCTTCATTCACTTTGATCCGGCCAAGCGGCGTCTCAAAAAAACCTTTATTGTATACTGATATACCGTCAAACCCCACATAATGGCTCGGCGAGATTATTATTATTTTTTTAAAGTCCGTACCTTCAAGCTGTTTGAATCCATGGGCCGCCACCTGTCCGGAATACGCATAGCCCGCGTGCGGGACAATAATGGCCAGGGGCCTGCCTTTAATGTCTATCTTTTTTACGTTAGCGAGGAATGTGTCTACGGTCTGAGTTAATTCGTGCTTATCCGCCGGGTAGAACGTGCCTGCCACAGCGCTTCTGCGCACCTCTTCCGACGACGTAGGGCTGCATGAAAATAAAAATAACAATAGCGTCAGGGCAGTGATTTTTCTCATCGCATCATCCTGCGAGGTTTTTGTAATATCTCGCGTCTTTACGCGAGATATCGGGCCTTGGATTGAACAGCCTCAATAAAGGCATGGCTATTATAGCCATGATCCCCAGAAACCCTGCCTTGAAAAACTGTTTACGCGTGATTTTTTTATTCATCATCTTGGTCTCCTTGTTAATCGCCGCGGCTATTCCCATTTCCCTGGTATTCTGTGATTACAAAATCTGCATTTGCCATTAACTATATTATACTCCAAAATCATGTATCCGCGCCTGGCTATTACAATTTTTTTGCATACAGGACAATAGGTGTTATTACCGTCGTGGCCAGGGATATTCCCTACATATACATATTGGATACCTTTCGACATCGCGATCTCCCTGGCGCGCGTAAGGACATCCTCAGGCGTGGGAGGAAGATTTTTCAATTGATACATGGGCCAGAACTTTGAAAAATGAAGCGGCGTCTCTACCCCGACATTGTCCGCAATCCAGCCGCTCAATTTTGAAAAATCCTCTCTGGTGTCATTGTAGGTAGGCACCACCAGATTGGTGATCTCCACCCACACGCCTCTGTCTTTCATGGTCTTGATAGTATTGAGGACAGGTCTGAGCGTACCCCCGGACATAGTCCTGTAAAAATCTTCGGTCATTCCTTTTAAGTCAATGTTAGCGGCGTCTACAAATGTAAGCGCCTCTTTCAATGGTTCTGGGTTTATATAACCTGCCGTGACCCACACATTCAAAAGTCCGTTTTTATGCGCGAGCCTTCCGGTGTCAGCCGCATATTCAAAAAATATAATCGGGTCAGAATAGGTATAGGCGATTGTCCTGCATTTTGCGTCAATGGCCTTATTGATAACTTCCTGAGGCGAGAGGTCGATATTCCGCGTGTTCTCAGGCTCTCTCTGTGATATCTCCCAGTTCTGACAGTACTTGCAATGCAGGTTACATCCTGCTGTCGCAATAGAAAAAGAGCCTGTGCCCGGCAGATAATGAAAGAGGGGTTTTTTCTCTATGGGGTCCACGTGCACGGAGCATGGTTTTCCGTAAACAAGCGTCTTGAGCCTGCCTTCTATGTTCATCCTGGCCCTGCAATTCCCGCGCTGGCCGCTCCTTAATTCGCATTCCCTCGGGCATAATAGGCACTTGACCTTACTCATCTATCACCTTATAATATTTGGCCTCTTTAGGTTCAAGACCCGCCTCTTTGAGTTTATTCAGAACCTCGCTTACATCAATCTGGGGAGATGAAATCTCGGCAGGCCTATTAAATATCTCCCTGGATATGTTCATATATATCTCATAAGCGAAGAGGATTGTCAGAAGGCCTGCAAGAACAATGAACAGTCTATCTCTTTTTTGCATCTATGCCTAAAACCTTCCTGCCACATTCTGTTAACATTTCAAAGAATGCTCCCGCTGCGCAGAAGTACCTACAGAATGGCCTGTAATGAAACAATGATAGAATCAGCACGACCCCGGCTATGGTCCATGCAATGAGATTCCCTTTCCTTAAAAATACCGTTGAGAATGGCTCGTAGTTTACGACATTGGGATTGTTTAATAACAACGCTGCCATCGCCAGAATCCACAACAACGCGAATTTTATTTTCCTCAGATTACCGGCAAGCCTGGAACTTATCTCGATATTGATCCTGAATATTTTATTCAAGAATATCTGCAGTCCACCAAAGGGGCACATGTACGTACAGTAAAACGCGCCCAGTAAAAATGTCAGAACGAGCGCTGAAATAACAAATACATACCACGCTATGTTTGACGCCGGATCTGGCAGATTCCAAAGAAAGATACTGGATAGATTAGACATGGAGATAAAATTCGCTTTTATAAATCCAAAATATATTATAGAGATCATAAGGCCTGTATATCTGAGCCAGGACATCTTCAGATAAAACACAACAACAAGAAATGTTATAATCAAAACCGTTATATAAAAATAGATGTCCAGGTTTAAATGCCGCGCCCCTTTGACCTCAGAAAGTTTAGTTCCATTAATAAGCCCTTGCATCTTATGAACAGCGATGTCTAACGTCCTTGAGATCGCGGCGCAGGAAATAGTCGCGCGAGTAACAGCTTCTATATCCTTGCCTATAATAAACCCGTCTCCAGGCCCCTTGCCTTTAAATTGGCCTAAAAACTCTGGCTTAGCGATATCTTCTGAATAGTCAGGCGTCTCATCGGACCTGAGTATTTTAAGATCCGTTATTTTACATGCCGTATCCACTGCAGCCAATACCTCTATCGGCCCGCTGTAACCCTTCGCGTCAGGGACAAGGTCCTTTGTATTAAAGGCATAACCGGTTAATCTATGGTTACTATAGATCTCAAAGTATAAAAAAGGGCCCTGTCTTTTTTTGAAAGAATCTGCCTGGGGGATAAAGGTCTTTAAGACTCTCTCGTCTGTGATCTCTGGAGTTTTATTCCATCTCTCGTGTATATTTACCCCGACCGCTAATAAAAGCGTCGCAATGACAATCGTATTTATAATAGTCTTCTTACGCACTTTTCTTCCTCTTTGATATAAAAAGGTTCAGCGCTATCACAAAAATTATCCCGCTTATGACCTGGGCTATCTTAAGGTTGGTATTCCAGATATAGAGGCTGTCACCGCGCAGGCTTGAGATAATCATCCTTATAATACTGTACATCGCAAGGTAGGCCAGAAAAAGACCTCCCTCGAATCTTATCTTTCGTCTCATGGCCCATAATATAAAAAACCCTGCCAGGTCCAGGGCAAATTCATAAAGCTGTGCGGGGTGTACTGGCAATCCGGCATAGGCAATGTCCGGAAGACTGCCTTTTGGAAACCTGACCCCAAACACAGAGTCTGTGGGCACTCCAAAACAACAACCATTTAAAAAACAACCTATCCTTCCTATCGCCTGTCCCAGTATTACGGACGGCGTTATAAGATCGGTTAGTTTCCAGAAAGACATGCGGCGCGATCTCGCAAATAAAACACACGCTATTATGCCTCCTAAAATAGCGCCGTGCACGGCAAGGCCGCCTCCCCATATCTTGAATATAGAGACCGGATTTTTTACAAAACTTGTGGGATCAAAAAATGCCAGGTAATAAAGCCTGGCGCCTATTAAAGAGCCGATTGTGAGGAAGAAAACCAGGTCATAGACAAGGTCAGGCTTTATATCTTTCCTGAGAGCCTCCTGCCTGGCAAAATAAATCCCTACAATAAAAGCAATGGCAACCATCATGCCATAGCTATAAAGCGTAAAAGGTCCAAATTCAGCTATTATAGGATGCATATCAAGACAGGTGTATCCAAGACGAAACCTTGGACATATTACTTTATATCCAAGTCGAACTTGCCTGTTCTTTGCTTGGCCAAGTCCCAGCTATACTCGTACAGATGGAGCCCTTTGCTGGAGGCTATGATCTCTCCGTTCTCAACGCCTATCTCTTCTGCCATGTATTGCTTTACGAGCTCCAGGCCTCCGAGATTAGACGGGAAACCTCCCCACAGGTCCCAGGACCTGAAATACGGGAAGAAATGGAGTTTACCGTAACGAATTCGCGTATCTATGAGGCGTAGACAAGGTGGATCATTAAGTTTTATATCTGAAGGCATGCCTATTTCCATGACCGCCTGATTAGTGCCATGGCCCTGGGTCTTATAAATCTTTATTACCTCTTCGACCTGGTTTACGTCAAGAGGCATTTCTTTTGTCATTTCCTTGTTTCCAATAGTCTCCTTGATCCTGATCTTTGCGTCAACAAGCCTCTCGCCGTATGTATAGTCCTCTGTCTCTGTCTTTTGGCCGGTCAATAAATATGACAGGTAGCCATTAATATATTCCATGCTGGTAGGCGCGGGTATCGATGAGCCCTCGGGTATTATAGGTATTATCTGATGCGCCGGGTTTTGTATCCTTATGGCTACAAAATCAAACTCGAGCCTCTTTTGGCCCTCGTAACTTCCTCTCGTTATTTTATAGACATGGCCATGGTCTAATATCTTGGACAGGCATTGAAACCACGCATCGTCCAGGTCAAACGCCTCAATATAAACCGGCTTGAGCCCATCTTTCTCCATTACTCTATCCCCCAGCGTTTTTTTAGCTCTGTGTTTATATCTTTTATATCGTCCCTTCCGAGTCCTTTTTCTCTTATTTTACTCTTAAAACTTTGTCTCTTCAACATAATAATGTTTTCAAGCTCTTTTATTGAAATCACATCCCTGCTATAAACCCTGGCATGATTTTTCACAAAATTATCGTCTGAAGCTACGCTTATTTTATCGCCTGGAGAGGCCTTCCGCAGTAAATCAACTATCGCGCTGTCAGCATCCTTGTCTCTGGTCGCAAATAACGCCTCTACCCTGCCATGGGAATACCGTCTCACACCCAATGCCTCTTCCTTGCTGTCAAAGACAATACATATCTTATCAAACGTATTTTTTCTGCGCATAAAATCATTCAGCAGCTTAATAAAATAAAGTCTGGCCGCTTCAAGGCTTATATCCTTTTTTGCCTCGAGCTCGTCTATCTTATGTATGGCATTATAGCCGTCTATAATCAGATATCTCGGCACCTGACCCCTGCCTTCTTCAATAAAGCCGTAGTCACCCCGTCTCCTGAAATCAGCGCGCCTTTAAAGCCGCCGTCATAAACCATGCCTGCGCCGCATGAAGGGCTTTTTGATTTCAGAATGGCCTCTTTTATCTCAAACTTTTTTACCATAC
>JAHIEN010000050.1 GCA_018901615.1 Candidatus Omnitrophota bacterium
ACCTTTTTTATCTCATCAGGACTCGCGCCCTTCTGTACGCCTAGAATTTCGTAGTAGTCACGTTTGGTAGTCATAGTATCAGGTACCCGTAACTCGTAACCAGTAACCAGGAATTTTATTTCTGGCTTTCAATGGAACGAATTAATCCGTTTATCATTTTATTTATCTCGTTTAAATCTCTTACCAAAAGATCCGCTTCGTTCTGAGATAAATACTTTAAATCCTTCGCGATAAGTAAAAGATTCTGCGTTTCGCTAACAGAACCTCTTGAATGATAATAAAAATTTATTTTATTGTTATAATGGTATCTGCTAAAACCTTCTGCGATATTGGCTGTCACCGAGACAGATGCTCTCCTGATCTGAGAAATAATCCCAAACCTTTCACTATCAGGAAATGTTTTAGTAATGGCATAAATTTTTATCACTAACCTGTGCGCTTTACGCCATACATCCAGGTCATAAAACTCTTTTATGCTTTTTTTGTCTATCTTCAATCAATTCACATTTCCTGGTTACGGATTACTGGTTACAGGTTACTTTTCTTTAAACTCCGCATCGATTACGTCGTCATCTCCGCCTTTTTTATCAGGTGCTTCTTCAGTCTGAGCTTCTGGCTGTGGGCCAGTACCTTCTTGCTTGCCGCCCTTTTGCGTCTTTGCCTGGGCTGCCTTATAAACCTCTTCGGCCAGTTTGTGCGAGGCCTTTGAAAGCTCTTCCATTTGTTTTTTAATCTTTTCTATGTCAGTGCCCTTGGTCGCCTCTTTCAGGTCATTGAGCTTTCTTTCTATATCCAGCCTGTCATCCTGCGAGACCTTGTCGCCAAAGTCCTTGAGGGACTTTTCAACTGAATACGCGAGCGTATCCGCTTGATTCTTCACTTCGATCTCTTCTTTCTTTTTCTTGTCCTGCTCAGCGAATTGCTCAGCTTCCTTGACCATCTTGTCTATCTCTTCCTTGGAAAGCTTTTTGGGGGCCGTAATCCGCATGCTCTGTTCTTTGCCTGTACCGAGGTCTTTTGCTCCGACGTGGACAATGCCGTCCCTGTCTATATCAAATGTAACCTCTATCTGCGGAACACCCCTTGGCGCGGGCGGTACGCCTATGAGATCAAATCTGCCCAGTTCTGTATTGTCATTTGCCATCTGGCGCTCACCCTGCAGTACCCTGACAGTCACTGCTGTCTGATTATCCGCGGCAGTTGAGAATATCTGGCTCTTCTTAGTAGGCACAGTAGTGTTGCGCTCGATAAGCTTGGTAAAGACTCCACCAAGGGTTTCGATTCCTAATGAGAGCGGGGTTACATCCAGGAGCAGCACCTCTTTAGCGTCTCCTTTTATAATAGCGGCCTGGGTGGCTGCGCCGAGCGCAACGCATTCCATGGGGTCTATACCGCGCTCTATCTTTTTGCCCACGTGCTCCTCAAGAAATTTCTGGACTATGGGCATCCTTGTCGGACCGCCCACCATGATAATCTTGTCTATATCCTTTGACGTAAAACCTGAGTCATTCAACGCCTGGTCTACCGGACCCCTGCACTTATCCACTATGGGAGAGATAAGCTCTTCGAGCTTTGCCCTGTTTATAGCCATGGTGAGATGTTTTGGCCCGCTTGCGTCAGCTGTGATAAATGGCAGGTTTATGTCTGTAGTCACTGTGCTTGAAAGCTCCACCTTTGCCTTTTCAGCCGCCTCTCTCAGCCGCTGGTGGGCCATCTTGTCGTTTTTAAGGTCAATGCCTGTTTCTTTCTTGAACTGATTCACGATGTAATTGATCATCACATTGTCCATGTCAGTGCCTCCAAGCTGAGTATCCCCGCTTGTGGCCTTTACTTCAAAGCCGCTGGCGCCGTGCTCTTTGTCATACCACATGTCCATAATGGTCACGTCCAGCGTGCCTCCGCCGAAATCAAATACCATTATCTTTAATTCTTTGCCAACCTTGTCCAGCCCATAAGCGAGACACGCCGCAGTCGGTTCATTTATTATCCTCAAGACTTTTAAGCCGGCGATCTCGCCCGCGTCTTTTGTGGCCTGGCGCTGGTTATCGTCAAAATAGGCCGGGCAGGTAATAACAGCCTCTTCTACCTTATCGCCCAGATATGCCTCGGCGTCCTGTTTTATCTTTTGAAGGATAAAAGAGGATACCTGCTGGGCCGTATATTCTTTGCCGTACACCTTGAACTTATAGTCAGTGCCCATCTTTCTTTTCGCGGCGTAAATCGTGCCTTCCGGGTTGACAGTTGCCTGGCGTCTGGCAGGTTCTCCTACAAGCTTCTGTCCGTCCTTTGTAAATGCCACAAATGACGGAAATGCCTTGCCGCTGGCAACCCCCGCGCCTTCAGCGCTCGGTATAATTGTTGGGCGGCCGGCTTCCATTACTGACGCCGCTGAATTTGACGTGCCTAAATCGATTCCGATTACTTTAGCCATTTTACACCTCCGAAATTTATTGAGCGCCAGCGAAATAAATTTCGTCCCGAGCAGCCATAGCTTTTTCCTTTTGGCTGCGAGGGACAAATCTTTCTAAACGCTCGGTTTTTCACTGTTCTCCGTTAGTTTTTTCCTGTGATTTCTTTGCCACCTTTACCTTGGACGGCCTGATTACGCGGCCGTTAAGCGTATAGCCCTTTTGAAATTCTTCGATTACGTGATCTTCCTGATGCTCGTCATTTTCTTCCTGCATCACAGCCTCGTGTTCATGAGGATTAAAGGGCTTGCCCTTTGCGTCCAGCTCTTTCAGCCCTTTTTTAGCCAGAAAGTCTTTCA
>JAHIEN010000051.1 GCA_018901615.1 Candidatus Omnitrophota bacterium
GCTCGGGAGATGGGGATCAATCCTGTTATTGTGCCGGAGCTTGGCAGGGAGTTGTCATTCTGGGATGACTGGAAGGCGTTCTGGAAGATATATGGAATTATTTGCCGTGAAAAGCCTGATATCGTGCATACGCATACGGCAAAGGCTGGGGCGTTGGGGCGAGGAGCAGGGATATTATACAGGTGTAGGGTGTCCCTCGACTGCGCTCGGGACAGGCAGGGTGAAGGGTGTAAATTAGTCCATACATTTCATGGGCATGTGTTTTCGGGGTATTTTGGCTGGGTTAAGTCCTGGGTGTTTTTGTGGGTAGAGAGGATCCTGGCGCTATTTACGGATAGAATCGTTACGGTGAGCGAGGCCTTAAAGAAAGAACTGGTGGAAAAATATAAAATTGCTCCGGAAGGCAAGGTCAAGGTGGTGGAGCTGGGGTTTGAGTTAGATAAGTTATTGGATTTACAGGCTAAAGGGTCTGGGGATATTGTGAATGTAGGAATAGTAGGACGATTAGTGCCGATTAAGAATCATAAGATGTTGTTTAAGGCGTTGAACGGGGTGAAGGGTGAAGGGTGGAGGGTGAAGTTAATAGTTATTGGTGATGGAGAATTAAGAGAAGATTTAGAAGAAAGCGCAAGGGAGCTAGGTATAACGGATATAGTTGAATTTCATGGATGGGTCAAGGATTTAAGAGAGATCTATAGTGGATTGGATATCGTGGCCTTGACCTCGCTTAATGAAGGGACGCCTGTATCGATTATAGAGGCCATGGCTGCGGGAAGGCCTGTAGTAGCGACAGACGTGGGCGGAGTAAAGGATATCGTGGAAGATGGCAAGAGCGGGTATCTCGTGGCCTCGGAAGATGAAGAAAAATTCTCTGAAAGACTGTTAGATCTGATCAAGGATCCGGAAAGAAGAAAAAGATTCGGCCAATACGGGAGAGAGGCGGTAAGAAATAGATTTTCAAAAGATAGGTTGATAAAAGATATAAAGGAGTTGTATAAGGGTATGTTAAAAATATAAAAATATTTGAAAGAATTCAGGCACTCCTGTGTCATGTATATTGGGAGGAGGTGAAAATAGGTTGATTTAAGAGGTTAGGCGGTAGTATAATTACACAGGAGGGTAAGATGAAGAAGGATAATAATATGCTAGAAGAAATAAAGCGTCACGTAGGAGTTGTAGTTGAAGGCTTACGTTCAGAGGTGAGAATAATAACTGAACAGCATGGCGATGTCATGAGAAAGCTTGAAGAGCACGATAGAAGATTTGAAAAAATAGATATCAGGTTTGACAGGGTAGATTTAGATCTAAAGGCCATTAAGAATGCGTCGTTTGACAACAGTCATAGATTGGATGACCATGACGTAAGGATTGGGAGGTTAGAAGCAAGATGAAGGCATTGATTACCGGTGGGGCAGGGTTTATCGGGTCGCACCTGGCGGATGAATTGCTCAAGGCAGGGAATGAGGTTACTGTCCTTGATGATCTTTCCACAGGGAGATTTGAGAACATAACCCATCTTGACGGGAATAAAAAATTTCGTTTTGTGGAAGGGTCTATTCTTAATGAATCCCTTGTGGATAAGCTGGTGGAAAAGGCTGATGTGGTATATCACCTTGCCGCCGCAGTGGGCGTGGATTTGATAGTAAAAAAACCCCTTGAATCCCTTACCACAAATATCAAAGGCAGTGAAATAGTCCTTGAGATGGTCCACAGGTATCATAAAAAGGTCCTTATTACTTCCACTTCAGAGATATATGGTAAAAACGCCAATGGCCCTTTAAAAGAGGATGATGACAGGATCCTTGGTTCGCCTTTAAAATCCAGGTGGGGTTATTCTACCGCAAAGGCAGTGGATGAGATGCTGGCGTATGAATACTGGCGCCAGAAACAAGTCCCTGTTATTATAGTAAGGCTTTTTAATACAGTGGGCCCGCGACAGACAGGCGCGTATGGCATGGTGATACCGAGATTTGTAACGCAGGCGCTTAAAGATGAGCCTGTTACCATATACGGCACAGGAAGACAGTCCAGGTGTTTCCTGCATGTGAAAGACGTGGTAAATACCCTTATAAAACTGATGAACACGGAAGGTGTCCTGGGTAAGGTATTTAATATAGGCAGTCAGGAAGAAATCACCATGGAAGACCTGGCTAAAAAGATCATAGAGATTACAAAAAGTAAATCAAAACTGGTCTATATCCCTTATGACAAGGCGTATGAAGAGGGCTTTGAGGACATGGAGCGCCGCGTGCCTGACACCACAAGGGTAAAGGACGCTGTTGGATTTAAGTCCACAGTTGATCTGGAAGGTATTATTAAGAGTGTAGTGGAGTATTACAGGCGGGGCTGAGATTGCTTCTCCGCCTGCGGCGGATCGCAATGACAATGTAGCATGTAGGGGAGGTTTAAACCTCCCCTACTCTATTTCCAGAAGTTAACATGTGTTAACTTAATTGATTAAGATTAACGAGGTAACTCATGGAAAATAAAGATGTTATGACAGTTAAGCAATTGGCAGATTTGTTAGGAATTAGCAGGATAGCAGTATTTAATAAGATTAAAAAGGGTGAGATAGAGGCTATTAAGGCAGGCAGGGTTTATATTATACCTGTTAAAAATATTTCTCAAGCATTAGGCAGGACTATTTCTGAGGCCAAAAAACATAAGATTGAAATGGCTGTTAAAAGGGTGGTTGGAGAGTATGGCGATGTTTTAAAGCTGCTCGGAAATGAATAAACTATGAAAGTAATAACAATAGCCGCAGTCGAGCATATTTCATATAGGTTGGCAAAAGAGATGATGGAATACAATGAGCCAATCCCTGATTTTTCAACAAGGTTTCCCAATGCGCTTGAAAGCTGCCTCTTGACGCCTTTTCAAAGTTTTAGCAAAAAGGATTTATATAAAGGGCTGGTAGGAAAAGCGGCGATACTCTTCTATCTAATGGTTAAAAATCACCCGTTTCAAAACGGAAATAAAAGATTCGCTGTTACAACGCTGCTTACTTTTTTATATACAAACAATAAATGGCTTAAAATTGACCACAAGGAATTATATAATTTTACAATGTGGATTACGGAAAGCCCATCCCAGTTTAAAGACGAGGCAATCCTGGCCATAAAAAAATTTATCCGGTCGCATATAGTTAATGTTTGATTTTTGTAATTTAAATGGTAGTATAATTATATTATGGTTTATCTAATATCATTCCTTACGGCGTTTTTACTCTCCTTGGTTTTTACCCCGCTAGTTAAAAAAATAGCTATTGCCAAGGGCTGTGTGGCTCACCCTCGCGAAGACCGCTGGAACAAAAAAGAGACCGCGCTTTTCGGAGGCGTGGCGATTTTCCTTTCCTTTGTTATTCCATATCTATTTTTAGTCAGGCTGAACCTCGAGACCATAGGCATTATCCTGTGCGGGGGTATTATATTCGGCCTGGGGCTTTTTGATGACATTGTGCATATAAAGCCGTATACAAAACTGGTGGGCCAGATAGTTGTCGCTTCGCTTCTTATCAACTTTGGCGTAAGTATAAAGGTAATACCGTATCCTCTGATAGCCATGCCTCTCACGATTTTCTGGGTGGTGGCTGTGATGAACGCGTTTAACCTCTTGGATAATATGGATGGGCTTTCAGGGGGAATAGCCGCGATTGTGAGCGGTATATTAGTCCTCTACGCTGTTATTAACGGGAATTTTGCTTTGATGATCCCGGCCCTGATACTGGCAGGGAGCTTACTGGGGTTTTTAAGATATAATTTCACACCGGCCCAGATCTTCATGGGCGATTCAGGGAGTATGTTTATAGGCTTTATGCTTGCTACCATTACGCTTCAGGGGAGCTGGCAGGAGTCGACTCACCTGGCAATGATAGTCGCTGTGCCGTTTTTTACATTGGTGGTGCCTTTACTGGATACGACATTTGTGACGCTCATGAGGCGTTTTACCGCGCACAAGGTTTTTCAGGGCGGTAAAGACCATCTATCCCACAGGATGGTCGTATTAGGGCTTTCTGAAAGAGGCGCGGTGCTTGTGCTTTATTCCATAAGTATTATTTTCGGAGCCATCAGTGTCCTCTCGATGTTTGTGTGGCCGATAGTGACCTTGGTGCTTGTGATGCTGGCTGCCGTGAGCCTGGTGTATTTCACGAATTTTCTTGGCAAGGTAAAGGTGTATGAAGATAAGGATTTAAAGGATCTGAAAAAGAAAAACGGCAATGTGATCTTAGGCGGTATGGTGATGTATAAAAGAAGGATATTAGAGGTAGCGGTTGATTTTATCCTGATATGCGCGGCTTATGTCACGGCCTATTTATTGAGATTTGAGGGGATATTGGTCGCGCAGAACCAGGAGCTTATAGTAAGGTCGTTGCCGATCATAGTCATTATAAAGTATCTGGTATTTTTCAAGTTCGGGCTTTACAGGGGTATCTGGAGGTATGTCAGTATAAGAGACCTTATTAATATCTTTAAGGCGGTTACTGTAGCTTCAGTGATTTCAGCCGTGGCAGTGCTTTTTATGTGGCGTTTCCATGGGTTTTCAAGGACAGTGTTTATCATGGACTGGCTTTTGCTCTTTGTCTTTGTCTCAGGCTCAAGGATCCTTGAGAGGGTCTATAAAGAGATATTTGACGAGGCTGCTTTAAAAGGCAAGAGGGTCCTGATATATGGGGCAGGGAACGTAGGGGAATTTGTATTAAGGGAGATAAAAAATAATAAGCTGCTGAATTATAAGCCTGTGGGGTTCCTGGATGATGACGAGGAGAAATTAGGCAGGAGGATACACGGCATACCTGTCCTTGGGTCAAGGGAAGATATGCTCAAGGTAGTAAAGCGCAATGACGTGCAGGAGCTTATACTGGCTATACCGGGCCTGCCTAAAGATATATTTGACGATATAGAAGGTTTCTGTAACTCGCTGGATATACCCTGCCGCAAGATGTCGGATATACTTCCAAAATAACTACTATGTTCGAGGTTAAGCCTCGAACAGAAAGTGTTCGAGGCTTAACCTCGAACATTGCCTATGAAGATCGGGATAGATATACGCTCCACTCTTAAAAAGACGCGCACAGGTATAGGGAGATATGCTATTAATCTGGTCAATGCCCTTGCAGGGGTTGATAAGGAGAACGAATATCTTCTTTATAGCCGTAAGAAGCTCGTGGATTTTAAGAGGCGCCTGCCGCGCCTTCCAGGCAAGAACTTTTCGCACCGCGTGGATTATTTTAAAAAAGGACCCGGGAGGTTAATAGGGGATGTCGATGTATTTTATACATCGGCATATGACCTGAGAAAGCCTGGTAATGCCATGTTTATAATAAGCGTGCATGATGTGATCCATCGGGCTTTTCCTCTGGGCCATGATGAGAAGACAATAAAAGAGATCGATGAAAAGTTTAAACGGGCGCTTGGCGAGGCGGATTTACTGGTGGCGTCTTCTTACAATACCAGGTCAGATCTAAAGAGATTTTACGGCGTTGATGAAGAACGCGTGAAAGTGGTATATCCGGGTGTAGCCATGTTCGAGGTTAAGCCTCGTCGAGGCTTAACCTCGAACATGGATGATTCTTATATACTTTTCGTGGGGACGCTTGAACCCAGAAAGAATGTTGACGGTCTTATAAGGGCGTTTACATGGCTTAAGAAAGAATCCGGCCTGCCGCACAAGCTTTACATAGCGGGCATGAAGGGCTGGATGTATGAACCTATCTTTAAGGCATGTGAAGAGTCTGAGTTTAAAAAGGATATAGTCTTTAAGGGGTCTCTGCCAGAGGAAGCGTTGAGGGAGTTATATGAGGGGGCCTCGGTTTTTGTTTACCCGTCGTTTTATGAAGGGTTTGGCCTGCCTATTATAGAGGCGTTTAGCTGCGGGGTGCCTGTTGTGACCTCAAAGACGTCCAGCTGCGGCGAGGTAGCAGGGGACGCGGCCCTGACAATAGATCCTGGCGATTATAAAGACATGGGCCAGGCAATATTGCGATTAATAAATGATAAAGCTCTAAGGGATGAAAAGATCAAAAAAGGCATTGAAAGGGCGCGTGAGTTCAGCTGGGATAAAACGGCAGGGGAATTTTTAGATATTTTTTCTGAGTGACGGGTTCAGCTCCGGGTCGTTGTAGAGCTTGTGCTGTTTGTAGGATTTAAGGCGTTTCCTTCCAGAATAATAATCATTTAACAGGTCTTCGAGGCACTTTACCAGGTCGCGCGAGCGGTCTTCGACTTCTTCCAGCATTTTCTTACACCTCTTGATATGGGCGTCGCTGGCATCTTTACGCTTGATTTCATTTTTAAGCGAGTGAGATCTCATAGCGAGTATGATAATGCGGTCAAATACGCTTCCAGGGGTTTCCGAGTTAAGAAGAGCCTTTTTATCAATAGA
>JAHIEN010000052.1 GCA_018901615.1 Candidatus Omnitrophota bacterium
ATCTAATATGCTGGCGGATAAGGAATTTAGTAAAGGGGCTCGATTGGATGAATTTTGCTGCAGGAGGACTAAACCTGTAATAGAGCCTGATTAATTCTCTGCCAAAACTCGTTCGGGATAGATAGCTGTCCCTGAAATTACATAATATCTTTACCTCTTGAGCCACTGGAGCGCCAAATGCTGCTGTGGCAATAAAACAGTTTGCGCTGCCGCCCGCATTATCTCCGGAGCAGCTCTCTGAAACAGGATCAATTGTGGTTTCTATTTTTTCGCCAGCTATGCCAAAAAGACTGAAATGATTTGTCTTTATTAAAACTAAATTCTCCTGCGGGAATACTAAAACATCGGAAAGCATTTTCCAATCCTGGCTGTCTTCATTGAACCAATACGCGTCAAGCGTCAACTCATTTATATCCCTGCCGTCAACAATGCCGTCATTGTCTTCATCCGCGTATGGTATGGATAATGTCATTTCTTTATCGAATCCTTTTTTGTGATTGTCAAATTTATACTCCCTGTACTCGTCCGCGGGAATAATATTAAGCTTATCAGCGACTATAATCTTTTTATGAACCTGGTGCCCTTCTAATTTACTTATACGGGCTACGTCATCTTCTTCTAATAGGCCTGCCGGCAAGATAAGGGCTGTTCTGTCTGAAAGTTCTATTTTATTCAGGCTGTGCTTAAACACGTTTTTGACTTTTTCTAATTTTGTATTATCGCCTGAAATCGCATTCTTTTTATCATTCTTTCCTTTCGTAACATATATGGGCTCTCTGCCTGCGGCCATAAAATTATCTTTGATTTTAAGCTTCGCTTCTGCCATGTATACCCCTGCGGCAGAATAGACATATTCTGCCTGCGGCAAGGACGTGACAGAATCACAGACACCATCACCATCAAAATCCCAAAAATACTCAGCATCCTCTGATTCAAAATCAGGATTGAAAGAAAATTTTACAGTCAATGGCGCCTTGCCTTTTGTGTCGCTGGCGCTGACAATACCTCTTTCAACAAGTCCTGTATTAACCAGTCCTATTTTCAGCTCTTTACCTGCTTCAATCGATACATTATTTTTATCCGTTACACGTAATATCGGCGTATACAAGCCCGGCCAGCAATACATATGACTGATCGCGGGCGAATCCAGGGAGACATAATCAAAGACCCCGTCTCCTTCAAAATCCCACTGATATTTTTGAATTTCATTCTTCGCGTCTATGGACGCGTCAAGGCCTATATCTAAAGGCGCGTTGCCCTCTGCCTCAGAGATCACCAGTTCCGCTTTTAATACCGCGGGGTCTTCTATTTCTATCAAAACCTTCTGGGACCCGCTGAGACCTGAAGCATTTGTCACTTTTAATTCCGCTGTGTATTTGCCAGGAGCGCCATAGGTCTTTATCACTTCGGCGGATTCCGCGGAAGACGCGTCATATACGCCGTCGCCGTTAAAGTCCCATTCGTATTTACAGAGATCTATTTCGCAAATAGCCATGCCTTGAAAATATACCTTGCGCGGCGCAAGCGCCTTTAACGGGTCAGCAGCCAGATAAACCTCTGGCGCGTCAGGATTTTTATAAACACTGATATTAACTGTGTGGATGTCAGTGTTGCCATCTTTATGCGTAACGCGCAGTCTTGTCGAAAAATCCCCCTGACCTGTATACACAAACCTGGCGCTGCCTGATTCGAGTGAACTAAAATCATAGACGCCCTTGCCATCAAAATCCCATTCATATTTGACTATATTCGCGCTGGCGACGCTGTCCGCGTTGAAATACACTTCAAGCGGCGCAATACCGCTTACGGGATCCGCAAGAGGTTTCCCGGGCAGGATCACAAGCCCCTCTACAATTATCTTCACTCTTTCTGTAGCAGTCTTTTTGCCGTCCGTAGCGCTGAAACTAACAAAATATTCGCCGGCCTGATCTACGCCAGGCATCCAGAAGAACTTTCTTTCGTCAAAAACAGCTCCTCCAGGCAAATCCTTTACAGAATACGTGATAATATCGCCGTCTATATCGGTTGCATCTATGCTGAACTCCAGCGCCTCGCCAATCATAACTATTTTTTCCCCAATAGTAAATAATATCGGAGAATGATTTGGCTCCGGCTGCTTAATAATCTTAAATTTTTCCCTGCCTGAATTTACTGTCTTATCGCCGTATGACAGGCTGATATAAGCTGTATGTTCGCCAGGCTCATCCTCCTTTACGTTAAATGTGAAATCTTCATAGCCGTCCAAATTGATATTTACCGCCTTTGACGATTTTTCATCCACGACAAGCTTTAATCGCCCCTCTACTTCCGAGCTGGCAAAACAACGAGCTGTAAAATCTATTTCTTCGCCTTGCGCATACTCATCCCCGGCAATATACAGTTCGACTTGAACCTCTTTGCCCGCGTCAAAAAATATTGACCCCTGAACTTCCACTGAGTCGCCGCAAATCAATCTGTATATAATTCTATAAAGGCC
>JAHIEN010000053.1 GCA_018901615.1 Candidatus Omnitrophota bacterium
CGCGTAGGGACAATACCCATCTGCTCGCCTGAAGGGCCTATTAGCCTGATATCTTTTACGCGTATTCTCTGATTGATTCTTAGTTCCTGTGAAATAAAAATCACCTCCTGTTTTTGTGTTACCGCTTATCTGATATCTCCTCTTTGATCCTCGCAAAAAATTCTTCCAGTTTCAGGGTCCCCAGATTGCCTTCTTTTCTGGCGCGGAGCGAGACTGTCCCGGCCTCTTGTTCTTTATCTCCGACTATAAGCATATAAGGGGCCTTCTGCAGTTCCAGCTCTCTTATTTTATACTGTAATTTCTCATTCCTTTTGTCAATCGCTGAACGTATGTCTTCATTTTGTAAATTCTGGTGGATCTTGTCAGCATAATCATGGGCCCTGTCAGTAATAGGTATGACTGCTACCTGCACAGGACTTAACCATACTGGAAAGGCCCCGGCGTAATGCTCTATAAGTGTTCCTATAAAACGCTCTATGCTTCCCAGTATTACCCTGTGAAGCATAACAGGCCTTTCTTTTTTTCCATCGTCTGAAATATACGCAAGATTAAATCTTTCAGGCAGCGCAAAGTCACACTGGATGGTAGCGCATTGCCACGGCCTGCCAAGGGCGTCTTTAACCATGATGTCGATTTTCGGCCCGTAAAACGCGCCTTCGCCTTCATTGACTTCATATGTCATACCTTTTGAATCAAGCGCTTCTTTCAGCGCGCCTGTCGCTCTGTCCCACATATCAAGAGACCCTATAAACTTTGGCGGCCTTGTAGAAAGGCCTATCTTGTAGTCTGTAAAGCCGAATACCTTCATGGTGTCCATAACAAAACCTATTACCCCTTTTATCTCATCTGCGACCTGTGAAGGCAGGCAGAATATATGGGCATCGTCTTGAGTGAATCCCCGCACTCGTAAAAGGCCGTGCAAGACACCTGACTTTTCACGCCTGTGCACATTGCCCAGCTCAAAATATCTTATGGGCAGGTCCCTGTAGCTTCGTATCTTTGATTTGTATATGAGCATGTGGGCAGGGCAATTCATGGGTTTTATGACGTATTCTTCATCCTCTACCTTGAATATATACATATTCTCTTTATAATATTCGTAATGCCCTGAAGTAACCCATATATCAGACTTCAATATATGCGGCCCCATGACGATCTCGTACCCACGCTTCAAGTGCTCTTTTCTAACATATTCCTCTATCAGCATTCTCAAAAGCGCGCCTTTTGGATGATAAAACACAAGTCCTGGCCCAACCTCTTCATGGATACTGAATAGATCCAGTTCTTTTCCGAGTTTTCTGTGGTCTCTTCTCTGCGCCTCTTCCCTTATCCTCAGGTATTCTTTTACCTCATGCTCAGTCTCAAAACATGTGCCGTATATACGCTGCAGCATCGGGTTTGTCTCTATGCCATGCCAGTACGCGCCTGCTATGCTCAAGAGCTTGAAGGCCTTGATCTGGCCTGTTGACTTCACATGAGGGCCTTTGCAAAGGTCAACGAATTTACCCTGCCTGTAAATAGAGGCCTTATCAGCGTCAAGGTTATTTATAAGCTCTGTCTTGTAAGGTTCTTTTTTAAAAAGTTTTAGCGCCTCTTTTTTTGTGATGTCTTCCTGCTCAAACGCGTTATCTTCTTTGATAATCTTTGCCATCTCTTTTTCTATCAGCAAGAGATCCTCTGGCGTAAATCCGTCTTTCTTATCAAAGTCATAATAAAAGCCATTCTCTATGGCAGGGCCTATGCCCAGTTTGACCCCTGGATAGAGCCTTGCTACAGCGTCTGCCATCACATGCGAACAGCTATGTCGTAATGTGTCTAGATCTTTGGACATCTTTCTTTACATCCTACTTTATTCTATGGTGAGCAAGCCCTTGATCCGCCACAGGCGGGTCAAGGGTGCGTCGAACCATGGTGGGCGGTACTGGACTCGAACCAGTGACCTTCACGATGTCAACGTGACGCGCTAACCAGTCTGCGCTAACCGCCCATTCTGACCTTCCGCCTTCGGCGGACGCGCTATCCAACTGCGCCATGAGCCCAAATTTGCCTTTGGCAAAACTGGTGCCGGGAGTGGGAGTCGAACCCACACGGCCCTCTCGAGCCAATGGATTTTAAGTCCATATTGTCTGCCAGTTCCAACATCCCGGCCAAAAATTACATTTTAGCCCCTCGCGACATATCTACAAGCATCTGAGTCGCTCGGGACAGATTTTACCTTCGGTAAAATCTGGAGGCGGCAAGCGGATTCGAACCGCTGTATAACTGTTTTGCAGACAGTTGCCTTACCACTTGGCTATGCCGCCATAAGCTCTCGGCTCGCTCAGGATAGTCGAAAGATGCCGAGCCAAGTCGAGGCACAGACTCCTGCCTTACCACTTGGCTATGCCGCCCTGAAAAACAAAAAACGTGCAGCGTCTTAAAAACATGCTACACGTTGTAAAAACATTCCTTCTTCATTAAAACGGTGCAGCCCATTTTCCCCCAGACGCAGACTGCCATCTTATATGCCCGCCTACGTACAGGATGTTGCCGCCTTGGCCTTTGTGATTATCTGGCTTATCACAGGCTATGGCCGTATCTGAATCAGCTGACTCTGTCAGGCCTGAATTATAAGCGTAGTCTCCGCTATCAGCACTATCAGGAATGTCACTGTTAGCTGACGGGCACTTAAAGACCTCTAATGTATCTATATAGTCCCCATCTACCAGCTCCTGTAGAGTCTTGGGAAACCTTTCCATATTATCTGTAGCATATAGGTGCATGGCAATGCCCATCTGTTTCAGGTTATTCATACAGCTAGTGCGCCTAGCCCTTTCACGCGCAGAGCCAATAGCCGGCAAAAGCATGCCTGCAAGGATACCGATAATAGCTATAACAACCAATAACTCTATAAGCGTAAAGGCTTTTTTTCTCAATGTTTTCTCCTGTTTTAAGTTCTGCGTTTGTTCCGCGTAACGTTCTGCGTAGTTCCGCGATTATTCATTAAATACCATAATTGCTCGATTTTGTCAAGCAAAACATGTGACACATATGACTTAGATTTATTCTTGAGCAACATTTTCTGGCCTGATCTGTTTATTATTAACACATCTAACTTCCTGTTATCAAATGGGTTATGATTTTTTGTCAATCTACTTGCCGCTATAAGGTCTAAATCCTTGCTTTTTAACTTTTTGATAGAGTTTTTGATTATATTTTCTGTCTCTAAGCTGAACCCGACAAATAACTTGCCTTCCCTGCAACCTGACAGCGCTCTAAGTATGTCTTTATTTGCCGCTAATCTCAAAGAAAGCGCGCGCGTCCTTTTGATCTTTTGCTTAGCAGGTTTATCTGGCCTGAAATCGCCGACAGCAGCGCACATTATAAGACAATCTGATTTTTTAATCTCTTTTTTAATGGCTGCCAGCAGGTCCTTTGCAGTTTCAATGGAAACAAACTTTTTAACCTTTGGGGGATCCAGCCGCGTGGGCCCGCTTATCAGCGTAACAATGTGCCCTCTGTTAGAAGCGGCTTCAGCAATCTTATAACCCATATATCCACTAGATCTATTCGAGATAAATCTTACAGGATCCAGAGGTTCTATGGTCGGGCCAGCTGTAACTATAATTCTAACAGGGGTCATCCTCAAGCCTTGCTTTTTGATCATCAAGGGTCTTAATTAAAATGTGCGGGGTATCAAAGACCTTGGCGTGGTATATATTTTTTATTCTCTCTATCTTGGCCAGGCATTCGGGGATACGTATCTTGAATTGTTCGCTGTAGTCCTCTTTGCTGTAATCCTTGCCCAGAACTTCTTTAAACAACATCTTTAAATCCGCGTATTTTGGAATGTATCCTATGGGGGTCTTTAATGCTCCTGCCTCTCCGTTTACGCGCAGCTCCATCCATTTCAACCACACATGCTTGTCTTTGACTCCGTTAAGATATTTTCCGTCATTTCCTCTCAGGAAATAATTGACGTGGAATATAGGCGGGGGGTTAGCAATGCCCTGCACTATGTCTAGATTATTCTGTATGTACCTGCCTATGGGTATTGATAGAAAGTCCAGGTTTGCCATGAGATTAAACGCCCGCACGCCTTCTTTGCCAAGCGTAGCTGCTGTTGTCTCTGACTCTATCATTGCTGCCTGGGCAAGGATGCCGTGTAACCAGTCAAATGACTGGGCCACTGGAACGCTTGTATCAGAATCTCTGCCTCCGTAAATAATGCCGCCTATCTCTACGCCATCCGGGTTTTCCAGGTTTCTGTCGCAGTTTCTCAGGTCTTTTAAGCTTATAGTATAACGCGCGTTTTTATGGGCATAAGGAACTCTTTTGGCGTCAGGGCCAATTTTATCATGCTGCCATTCGCCTGAAAAATTCACACCCTTTTCCGGCTCAGGCCTTCCGTCCCCTAGCCAGCGGGCATTGTTATGCTCGTCGACTAACACATTAGAGAATATAACCTCTCCTGGCGTGGTAAGGGCCTCGAATATAGCAGGGTCGCTTTGCTCGCTAACATCCTGTATGATCCCGAATATACCCCTTTCTACATTGACCGCCATGATCTTGCCTTTTATGTTCCTTAAATACGCTATATCGTCGCCTATGATCTTTTCGCCTTCGAGCATAGCAGTCGCTGTCTTGCCGCAGGCCGACGGGAAAGACCCTGTAAAATACGTAAGCCTTTTCTTGTTCGGACCGTGAACGCCCATGATAAACATGTGCTCTGTAAGCCATCCCTCTTCTGAAGCGCGTCTTATAGCAAGCCGCATGGCAAGCTTTTTAAGGCCTATTGTATTCCCTGCGTACTGGGTGTTGGCACTATAAACCATCTCGTCCTGAAGGTCTATATATACACGGCGCTTATCGATGTTCTTACTTACGTTTCCGTCAAGTTCGCCTGAGGTGTGCACAAAACGGAAAAAATTGCCCTGGCCTTTTAGCTTGTGAAACTCTTCGTATCCGCTCCTATAAAGTATGTCCTCTGAGTGCGCCACATAACTTGAATCTGTTATCTGGACAGCTGGTATGGAAAACTCTGAGTCAGTGGGCCCGAGACAATAGAAGCACACGTACATCTCTTTGCCTTTCATGGCATTTTCAAACAGCCTGTGTATTTCATCTAAGCCTTTTTCTCTGTCGATCGACATTATATCAGAACTCAGGACTTCATCAGGCCTCAAAAGATACCGGGTCCCGCCTTTGTCTCTGCCTTGATCAAAGTACCCGTCAAAATGCACTGTATGGCCTTTTGCAGCAAGAGGCTGTTCCTGTCTGGTCTTTATGGCCTTCTGCCGAATATATTCGGCGTCTTCTTTTGAGTCACTGCGCACAAATACAGACGCTGGTTTAAACAACGCCGTGTATTTTGCCGCAAAATTCAGCAGTTTTTCATTGGCAAGGCGCTCGAGCTTTTTATAATTTTCAGCGCTGCACTTTTCTTTAAGAAACTTCTTATCCACAGTCTCTCCCTATGCAATAAGCCGTCTGACTTCCTGAATAATAACTTCCGCATCCTGTACATGGCCTATGCCCTTAGCGCCACAGGCCAGTTTGCCTTTGACCGGACCGGTAAAATGATACCCTGCCTTTTTCAGTTTTGCTATATTCTCCTGGACAATCTTATTTTTATACATGCCGCTATTCATAGCAGGGACAAATAAAACAGGCGCGCTTGTGGCGCATACTGTACACGTAAGCATGTCGTCGCATATGCCGGAAGCGATCCTGCCAATCATGTTAGCTGTGGCAGGCATTATAATTACTATATCTGCCCTGTCAGCCAGAGATACATGCGCCACATCCCATTCTTCAGGAAGATTAAATAGGTCTCCGCGCATGACCTTATTGCCAGAGACTGCCTGGAACAGAATAGGTCTGATAAACTCCTCTGCCTCCTTTGTCATAACAACTTCAGTGGACAGACCTGTCCTGCGAAGGCCTCTTATTAAGTCCAGAGCCTTATAACACGCCACTCCACCAGTAACACCGATAACAACATGTTTCTTCATAACAAAACGGGTGAAGGACAAATCCACCCTCCACCCTTCACCTTTCACCTTTTTTGACCTGTGATTATTTTTCTTCCTTTAACCTGTATCTGACCTTACCCTGCGCTATTTCCTCGAGGGCAATAGTTGAAAACTTAGTAGAATCTGTCTCGATCAGCTTCTTCGCTCCGTTCTCTAGCTCTACTGCCCTTTTTGCGGCAAGAAGAGTGATTTTAAAAATGCTATCCCCGTTTTTTAAAACCTTTTCTCGTGGCATATAAGACATCTTTTAAGGCCTCCCTGTCCTGCATCTTTCCGCGATGACAATAGATCTGAGGTTTTCCAGCGCGGAAACCAGGACATCGTTTATAACAACATAATCATATTTTGATAGATACGACAATTCTTTTTTCGCGATACCCAGTCTTTTCGCGATCTCTTTTTTGGAATTCGTAGAACGCGAAATAAGCCTTTCCCTCAACTTGGACATAGAAGGAGGCGTGATAAATATATAGACCGCCCTTGTCCTGAGTTTTCTGGTTTTCATGGCGCCCTGGACGTCTATGCTGAGAATAACATCCTGGCCTTTTGAAATAAGGTGTGTTATGTATTTTTTAGGCGTGCCGTAGTATTCGTCAAAGACCTTCGCCCATTCCAGGAATTCGTTTTTCTTCTTTCGTTTTAAAAATTCATCTTTTTCTATAAAAATGTAGTCTATGCCGTCTCTTTCGCCAGAGCGCGGCGGTCTTGTGGTCATGGAAATAGACCGGTTGAGGTCCTTTAGAGAATCGACCAGTTTATTGCACAACGTTGTCTTGCCTGAACCAGAAGGAGCGGAGATTATAAATAAAATGCCTTTATTTTTAGCTTTCATTTGTTCTGTCCGTAAGCTTCCGCGGTTATTTATTCCACGTTCTGCGCCTGTTCGCGCATCTTTTCCATCTCGCCTTTTATTTCGATGACCATCCTGGATATCTTTGCGCTGGATGTCTTGGCGCCAAGTGTGTTTATCTCTCTCTGTAACTCCTGCAGCAGAAAATCCAGCCTCCTGCCAGCCTCGCTGGTTGACGCGAGCGTTTCTTTTAAGGCCGCCAGATGGCTCTTTGCCCTCGTAAGTTCCTCTGACACATCGCTCTGCTTCGCGAATATAGCAAGCTCTATCTCAAGTCTTGACCTGTCTATAGGATAAAGTTTGTTTTTCAGGATCTCCCTGATCCGCGAATCAAGTTTGCGTTTATAGTCTGCAACAAGCCCGGGCGTCATTTTCGATATCTCATTTACCAAAGAAGTTATTCTGGCTATACGCCTTGACAGGTCGTTATAAAGGGCCTTGCCTTCTTTTTCTCTCATCCTATTGCAATCAATAACAGCGGCCCTGACTGCCTTTTCAAGCACAGGCCATATGGAATTGACGTCATGTTCTTGCTGCTCATGGACAATCACGTCTGGAAAAGACAGTATATGAGAAAGTTTTATGTCGTCTTTTAAGCCAAACCTGGTCTTTAGTTTTTTCAGCATCCTGTGATATCGGGCTGCCGCTTCTTCGTCGATCTTTGCGGCATCAGAGTTTCTGGCGCCTTTTTTATGCGAGAGAGTAAGACTTACCTTGCCTCTCTTGATATCTTGATGCACGCAGGTTTTTATCCTGTCCTCAAGCTGGTTAAGGCTGTTCGGGAGCCTCGGAGACATATCGAAATATTTGTGATTTACCGTCCGTATCTCGACTGTAAACCTGCCAAGCCTGCTGGATGTCTCGCCTTTTCCAAATCCTGTCATGCTTTTAATCACTGTAAGTCTCCATCTTGCACACTTGTGCACTTGTGACTTGTGACTTGTGCACTTACGTTATGCCCAGACTTTTTTCTTTTCTTTCTCAACAGTCACAATCTTTGTCGGGTACAAATCGACTATGATCTCAACTGGATCAAACCATAGCTTGATCTCGCGTTCTGCCTCTGTTTCATTTGTAGAGGCATGCAACACGTTTTCGTACAGGCCTTTTGTGGTAATCCTGCCAAAAGAACCTCTAATACTCGTTGATTCAGCTTCTTCTGGATTTGTAGAGCCTGCCAGCTGCCTGACTTTTTGTATTGCGTTCGGCCCCCAGTAGACCATTGCCATGACCTTTTTTCTGTCATGCATCTCGCCCTGGATATACTTGATAAGCTCTTCAAAAAAGGGCTTGTCTTGCATGTGTTTATAATGCTCTATGGCAAGCTCTTTAGAGACTCTAACTATTTTACACGCAACTATTTCCAGCTTTGTCTCTGATAATCTTGTTAGGATATTCCCTGTGAGCGACTTCTTAAGCCCGTCTGGCTTTATTAATACTAAGACCTGCTCATTCATATGTTTTTCCTCATTAGGGAGTTTATCCTAACTCTTTGTTTTTAATAGGGTTAGAAGTCTTTCTAAATCCTGTTCAGAATAAAACTCTATTTCTATTTTGCCGCCTTTTCGCGATCTTGAAATCGTGACTTTTGTCCCAAGCATTTCTTTTAACGCCTCTTCTATATCAATAAGATTAGGGTCCTTTTCTGATATTGTTTTCTTTGTCCCAGACTGTATTTTTTTTGCGTATCTCTCTGTGTCTCTTACAGATAGGTCATTTTTAATCACCTTGGTGCACAGCCTTGACTGGTCTGTATCGCTACTGAGGCCAAGGATAGCCCTTGCATGCCCCATAGAAATTGTTCCACGTGAAACATATTCCTGAATCTTTTGAGGAAGCTTGAGCAGTCTCAGTATATTAGCAATAGTTGCCCTGTCCTTGCCAATGGCTTCTGCAATATTTTCCTGCGTCATATTAAACTCGTCAAGAAGCCGTTTATACGCCTTTGCCTGATCAATAGGGTTCAGGTCTTCTCTTTGGACATTTTCAATAATTGACAGCTCTAATGAATCAAGGTCTGATACATTTTTGACAATTGCTGGTATTTCTTTAAGATCAAGCATTTTAGCAGCCCTGAATCTGCGTTCTCCAGCTATAAGCTCATATGCATTATCTTTATATCTTACTAATACAGGCTGGATAAGGCCTTTTTCCTTTATTGAAGAAGTCAAATCTTTTAATGTATCTTTGTCAAAATCCTTTCTTGGCTGAAACTTATTGACTTTTATCTTATCAATAGGGATATTAATAACCCCACCATGTTGCCTCTCCTCAGTATCTTGTGTCTTCTCTATGGTCTTTTCAGGTATAAGCGCGCTTAACCCTCTGCCGAGAACTCTTTTTTCCATTCTTGTACTCCCTCCTCTATGGGCTCTCCCAGGACCTCTTTTGCAAGCAAGGCATATGTTTTGGCGCCTGTAGAGTTTTTATCATACAGATGAATTGGCTTTCCAAAACCAGGGGCTTCGCTAAGTCTAATGCTTCTGGGTATTATGGTCTTGAATACCTTTTCTTTAAAAAAGTTTCGAGCCTCTTGTATTACTTCTGAAGTAAGATTTGTCCTGTAATCAGCCATTGTAAGCAATATACCTTCTATTACCAGGTCTGGATTGAGATTGTCCCGTACTAAATTTACTATATTTAGTAGCTGGCTAAGGCCTTCCAGAGCATAGTATTCGCACTGGATAGGTATAAGGCATGAATCAGCAGCTGCTAACGCATTGATTGTTAAAAGCCCTAAAGACGGCGGAGAATCAATAAGTACAAAATCATATGCTGGCGCAATATCTTTCAGCACATTCTTGAGTTTGTATTCTCTATTCATCAAACTAATAAGCTCTAGTTCTGCGCCAGTGAGATCTATACTGGACGGCATCAGTTGGAATTCAGGCAAATAAATCTCTTGCAGTATATCCTTAACATCCCTGTTATCAATCAGCACATTATAGATGCTTTTTTCCAGCTTTGTTTTATCAACTCCTAATCCACTTGTAGCATTTGCCTGAGGATCAAAATCAACCAGCAATACTTTTTTGCCGCTTTGGGCGAGATAATACCCAAGATTAATCGCTGTTGTTGTTTTGCCTACCCCGCCTTTTTGATTACATATTGCTATAATTTTACCCATTTTGAGCGAAGAAGAACCGTATCAAATAACCGTATCATTATTTTTGTAACTTCTTTGTTATCCTTACTTTAGCTAACTTAGACCCCTGCATACTAAATAGACCTTTGTTTTCTTCTCTGCACACCTTGACATCAACTTCTGATCGCTCCAGCCCCAGGGTTTCAAGCGCAATCTTAATTGCTTCTGTAGCAGTTTTTGCCTCTATTTCTATTGTGTCTGGTTTTTGTGTTATGTGTTTTTTACTCTTCATGTTTTTCTGAGAAGCGAAAACTGTAACGTGCTTGTAAGTAAGGTGTTGGTCAGCCAGTACATCACCAGGCCTGATGGCAGGTTATAAAAAATAAACCCGAACATCACGGGCATTATAGAGCTCATCATCTTCTGCTGGTCTGTCTGGCCGCCGGCTGCCTTAACTTGCGACAGCTTTTGTTGTAATATCATAGCACCTATCATCAAAATTGGCAATATATTTATTGCGTTGCCAAGAAATGGCAGGCTGAAGGGCATGTGAAACGCGGCATCAGGCATTGAGAGATCCTTTATCCATAAAAAATTCGCGCCCTTTAATTCCACAGACCTCATCAGCGTCTGATACAGGGCGATAAATATGGGCATCTGCAGAAGCATGGGCAGGCACCCGCCCATAGGATTCGCTTTATGTCGTCGGTAGATCTCCATTATCTCCTTATTGAGCTTCTGCGGGTTATCCTTGTGTTCGGCGCGTATCTTTTCGATTTTCGGCTGCAATTCTTGTAATTTTCTCATGGAGCTCATGCTCTTGAATGTAAGCGGGAACATGACCACACTTATGCAGCAGGTCAATAAAAGAATGGCCACCCCATAATTGTGAAATATCGAGTAGAAAAATTTAAGCACGCTCAAGAGCACCATGCTGATACTTGTAAAAATGCCGAAATTCAATGCCTTGCCAAAAGAGTCGTCCACTTTTTCAAGCTCATGGATCTCGGTCGGGCCTATATAATATTTGAATTCATAGGTCCTGGTCTCTCCAGGCTGTATGTCCCTGTCGTCTATTATAAACCCTATAACAGGGTTGCCTGAAACATACCTGGTAAAAACACCTGATACGTCAAACTCAGGCTTGCATATTATAGAATAGTATTTATTTTTTAGATAGAGCCAGTATATATCTCGTTCTTTTAACTCATTGCTTTTCTTTAACTTACCTCCTGCCAACCTTTGCATTTTATCGTTTCTGTGATATGTTCCTGCCTCTATGTAACGTGACTCATACGCCTCTTTGCTGGAAATATTCGAAGCTGTTGTTATCTGAAAAGATATGGGCTTTGAAGCCTGGGAAATATTAGTAAGGGCAATTGACGCACGTAGGCCATATTGGTCTTTTAAAAATTTGACGGTCTTTTCTACGCGCAGGCCATCTTTTTCAGTATAGAGTGTGTTTGTATCTCTTGTTATTGTAAAGCTTTGCGAGGATAGTCCTCTGAGAGACGCATCGCCTTCAATAGCAAGTATACCTGCGTCAAACATGGCGTCTTCTACCAAATCACTGTCAAGGCGCTTGTCATCTTTTATGACTATCTTTTGTATGCTTCCGCCGATGTTAGAAAAAATAAGTCCATATCTTGTTGTTGAGAAGGGAGTTGAGACTGCGTCTTCTGGCAATTGCCGCTTTGAATCAGCTGTTACAGTTGTGGTTTTTGGCAGCGCAGTTCGCGTAACTTTTGTATTATCAAGTTGTTGTGATATATCATCCTGCATATTGTTCTCAATAGTTGGTGGGCTTATCTTTGCGAGGAACAATGGGTATACGAGCATCAGAACAATTGAAATCGTAACTGCGAGCATAAGTCTTTTTTCCATGTCTACCTTTCGTTATGTTTGTATGGGTCATACCCGCCCGGGAACAGTGGGTTACATCTCAGGATGCGCAATCCTGCTTTGATAAGGCCTATAAAAACGCCTCTGTCATCAATAGCCTCTATGGCGTATTTTGAGCAAGAAGGGTGATATCGGCATTTACATAACATGAACTGTGATAAATAGTTATGATAAAGGTCGATTATTTTTTTCAATATATTTTTTAAACACATCGCTAAGGTCTTTCTGAACAGCTGTGGATTTTGTATTTTTATCCAGGCGGCCGGATAATATGATAATATCATGGCCTGGAAACAATAGAAATTTTGAATTCCTATAGGCCTCTCTGATGATGCGCCTGAATCTGTTTCGCAGCACTGTCTTTTTGTTATATATGCTTTTTTTGATTATAAAAGCGGCTCTATTGGTGCGGGAGCTTGCTTCCCGTAGTATAAATACAGTAATTAACCTGCCTTTGAATCGAACGCCTTTATCAAAAACACGTCTAATATCGCTGTCTTTCTTAA
>JAHIEN010000054.1 GCA_018901615.1 Candidatus Omnitrophota bacterium
AGGGCGCAGGGTAAGCGTGAGAGGGCCGGTGAAATTGAAATCGCCCGGTGTTATTGAGATCTATGGTGATATCTTGAGCGCGGCGTTTTTTCTTGTCGCGGGATGCATCCTGCCGGGCATGAAAGTTATTGTAAAAAAAGTCGGGTTTAATCCAACGCGGACAGGCGTTATTGATATATTGAAAAAAATGGGCGCGGATATAAGGGTGAAGGGTGAAGGGTTAAGGGTGAAGGGTGGGGAGCCATACGGCGATATTATAGTTAAATCCAGTGAGCTGAAAGGCGTGACTATTTCGACGAAAGAAGTCGTGCGGGCGATAGACGAGATACCTGTGATAATGGTGGCCGCGTGTTTTGCGAAAGGCAAGACAGTTATTAATGGCATAAAAGAACTGCGCGTGAAAGAGACAGACAGGGTCAGGTCGATGGTAACTAATCTGAGGAAATTGGGAGCTGATATAGAGGTGAAGGGTGAAGGGTGTAGGGTGAAGGGAGGCGGGCCTCTCCATGGAGCTACGGTTTCGAGCTTTGGGGATCATCGCACCGCTATGAGCATGCTTATCGCCGGACTGGCTGTTAGAGGCGTCAAGGTAAAAGACACGGGCTGTATAAAGAAATCCTTTCCAGGCTTTCAGAAAACATTGCGCAATCTAGGCCTTAATTTGTTTAAATTAAATTAAATTGACAATTATGTAACGTTTTGATAGAATTATGATTAAATGAATTCAAGGCAAATGATTCCGGGGTGAAAAATGGCTCAATTTTTTAAAATGCTAAAAAAGGGTATTGATTCTATCCTTGGTATGTTTTCAAATGACATGGGTATTGACCTGGGCACAGCTACCACGCTTGTTTACGTAAAAGGACAGGGCATTGTTCTTTGCGAGCCGTCGGTCGTGGCTATTCAAAAGGGTACTCACAGCGTCCTGGCTGTTGGCGAAGAGGCAAAGCGCATGCTGGGAAGGACGCCAGGCAATATAGTCGCCATAAGGCCCATGAAGGATGGTGTAATCGCTGATTTTGAGATAACAGAAGATATGCTCAGGTATTTTATAAAGAAGGTGCATAATCGACGCGTATTTGTAAGGCCGCGCATGGTAATAGCTATTCCATCAGGCATAACAGAGGTAGAGAAAAGGGCGGTAAAGGATTCCGCGGAGCACGCCGGGGCTCGCGAAGTATATTTAGTAGAAGAACCAATAGCGGCTGCCATAGGCGTAGGCCTGCCAATACAGGAACCCAGCGGCAATATGATCATTGATATCGGCGGTGGCACTACAGAGATCGCGGTTATCTCCCTGGCCGGAATAGTTTTTTCGCGTTCGATACGTATTGGCGGAGACGAGCTGGATGAGGCCATAATAGAACATCTGAAAAAGACATACAACCTTATGATCGGCGAACGTACAGCGGAAGATATAAAGATAAAGATAGGTTCTGCCTATCCGCTCGACGAAGAATTGACAATGGAAGTCCGCGGCCGCGATCTAGTGGCTGGCCTTCCAAAGACCATAACTATTTCCTCTGAAGAGATAAGAGAGGCGATCGCGGGCCCTATAGCAGCTGTGCTTGAGGCTACCAGGATGACGCTTGAAAGGACACCTCCGGAACTATCAGCTGACTTGATAGAAAGAGGTATTGTACTGGCAGGCGGAGGCGCTCTTTTGAGGGGCCTGGACAAACTGATAAGCGAAGAGACAGGTTTGCCGGTTCACGTGGCTGAAGACCCTATGACCGCTGTGGCTTTAGGGACAGGCAAGGTCTTAAGCGAGATAAAGTATCTTAAAAAAGTGACAGTGCGGTCAAAGATGGATTTTTAAAACTAAATTGTCATTCCGAGCGAAGCGAACGCGCTCCTCGCAATGACAGGAGATGGTTGACATTAGTGCGTGGCAAAATCAAACAAAAACTTCCCCTTTGCGGTAGTCCTTGTCAGCGTAGTTAGTTTCATTATTCTCTCCCAGATTTTCTCAAACGATACACGCGTTAAAATTCTAAATATATTCAGGACGCCCTTGAAGCTGATATCGGGTTCGCACTATGCCCTCCGCGACATTTCGAATTACAAAAAAATATTAAACGAAAATAAGATCCTTAAGGAAAATATTGATAATCTGGAAAACAGGCTTCTGCAGCTTCATGAGGCCGGGCTTGAGAACATAAGGCTGAGAGGGCTCCTGGATTTCAGGGAATCAGAGAAACGCAGATTTGTGCCAGCCATGGTGATTGCCCGCGATCCCACAGGCCTGGGGAATACGATTGTCATAGACAAAGGCAAGAATAATGACATACATAAAGACATGGTGGTGATAAGCGGGAATGGACTCGTAGGGAGGGTGCGCGAATGCGGGTGGAGTATCTCAAGGGTCTTGCTTATTTCAGACAGGGATTCTGTTGTGGGCGCTACTATCCAGCGGACAAGGGATGAAGGCGCTATTGCGGGCAATGGCCGCTCAGGGCTTTTAATGAAATACCTGGAGCTTTCCAGCGAGGCCGCGAAAGGCGACAAGGTCATTACGTCCGGCTTTAGCGGAATATTTGAAAAAGGTATATTGATAGGAGAAGTGGCGTCTGTGGCAAAAGACGCGAGCGGCCTTTATCTGAACGCTGTTGTGACCCCGAAAGTCGATATGACGCGGATAGAAGATGTCCTTGTGATCCGAAAATAATTTTAAAGGAGAGAGATGGTTTTTCTGTGGGCGGTTATTATCGCGCTTTTGCAGATCACAGTGCTGAGGGACGCAAACCTTTTGGTCGCGCTGGTCGTGTTTGCCGGGCTTAAGAAAGGGCCTTTCGCGGGTTTATTGGCAGGGGGCGCAATAGGGATATTGTCAGGCATGTTCTCATCCGCGCCTTTTATGTTTATTTTGGCGCTTTACATGGTGACGGGATTTGTGACAGGGCTTGCGAGATCCAGGATGTTTTACAGGGAGACCGTCTTTACCGAGTGCGCATTTTCTTTTACAGGTGTCATATTTTTTTACGCCGCTTTTTTTATTTTAACCGGCACGCCCCAGCCTTTTATTTTCTACACCGCCTTTTTTTCAGCAGCGCTTTCACCCCTGGTATTCAGGATCGCTGAACGCTAATTATGAGACTCAGGATATTACACACCATTTTTATAGTTTTGTTTATCTTGCTGGCGGCCTGTCTTTTTTATCTTCAGATTATTAAAGGCCAGCTTTACGGAGAGATGAGCCATAGGAACAGCATAAGGCTTTTGAATATACCGGCGCCCAGGGGGATCATATACGACAGGAATGGAGTTACTGTGGTGGATAACGCTGTTTCATTCGGCGTTTTTATTGTGCCGCAGGAGGCCAAAGATCTGGACGCTGAAATAAAAAGGCTGGCTGGAATCCTGGGTGTTTCAGAGAGTCTGCTTGGGAGAAATTACAAGCGTAATTACCAGGCGCCTTTCGCGCCGTGCGAATTGATAAGAAATGTCTCTAAAGAAAAGGGCATCATAATCGAGGAGCTTAGGCTTGATATGCCGGGCGTATTGGTCAAGGAAA
>JAHIEN010000055.1 GCA_018901615.1 Candidatus Omnitrophota bacterium
ATAACAAGCGACAGAGAAACTTATGTCTCAGGCGCCAAAGCGGTACTTTCCATTCATTTAAAAAACAATACGCCTCAGGACGCGCTTGTACAGTGCAAGGCCAAGCTCAATCATCACGATATAGATTTTACAGAATCATTCATAGTGCCTGCCAGTGGCATGGCTGCCTTTGATAAGAAAATAACTGTCAACGCGACAGATTTGATGAAAGCAGATTTTTATTCCAACGAGAATTATTTTCTGGGCCATGCTGAAAGGGGCGTAAAGGTTGTCCAGCCGAGCGTGGAAACGAATATAGCCACTGATAAAATGCAGTATACCCCGGGCCAGACAATTTCAATAGATGCTACTACCATAAATAATTCGAAAACCATGTTCGAGCTGCTCTTGGTCTTGAGCATTACTGATTCAGGCCGCGAATTGTATTACAATACCAGGCTGGTGGAATTAGGCGAGGGAGGCGCGGACTCGTGGCAGGAATCTTTCAAGATACCGGAAGATGTTGAAAGGGGTATGTATAAAATAAGACTGGACGTATTTTCAAATTCAAGGCTTGTCGGCTCTTCGAGCGCTACAGCGGATATTCCAGGCCCTTTGGTTTACGCTGGTGTTGGCGATATATTGAGCATTGAAATGGAAAAATTGCTTTACGCGAGAGGAGAACCGATCTTAGCGAACGCTATAATAAATAATCATGGCGAAAAGATAGATTCCGCTGCTCTGGATATCAGGGTGCTTACAGACGTTGATACAGGATATTTAACCGGTATGGTAAAAGATGAAAAGGGCATGCCCATTAAAGGGGCATTAGTAAACAATGTATATACAAATGAAAAAGGCGCGTATAAATTAAAAAGGCTTAAGACCGGGAGGCTTACATTAAATATCACTGCCCAGGGGTATGACAGGGAGACAGAAGAAGTGGAGATTATTGCAGGGGCTAACAGTTTAGACCTGGTCCTGGTCTCTACAGAATATGGCAATTTTTCCGGGACTATGCCAGATTCAATAGGGTCTGAATTAAGCCTCCAGCCGGTTGACGCAGCAAGCTCTGAATCAGGCGCCAGAAAGGCGGTTGTTTCAGGGCAGGGGAATTTTGAGTTCAGGCATGTCCCTGTTGGCATATATGGATTAAAGATTCAGCCCGAGGGCATTACTGAGACAATAGAGATTAAACAGGGAGAAAATGTTCTCGACAAGCTCGAACAATATCCTCTTTCGGGTGAGCCCGGTACAGGCGAACATCTAGAGAATGAACATTCTTATCAGGAGATTCAGGAGACAGAGCCCAACGATGATTTTTTAAGCGCTGATGAAGTAGGTCCAGCCGCAAATGTGCATGGAAAGATTTATGATATTGGCGATGAAGATTATTTTAAATTGACAGTTGACGCGCCATCACTTCTGACTATAACTGTAAAAAATGTAGAGCTAGATTTTAGGCCATATATTATAGTCTATGATATTGTGGGAAAATGGCTGGGCTCTACGGCCAGTCTTTCAGGCGAGGAACTGGAATATACCATTGAGCTTACAAAGGCCGGGACATATTACTTGCAGCTAAAAGATCGATATAATAGCTTCTCTTCACAGCAGGAATATCTGCTTAGCATAGACTCTATTTCTGGGTCTGACCAGTATGAGCCAAACAGTGATTTTAACAATGCAAAGGCCATTGATTTGAGAAAAGAGATTTACTGCACCATGTTTCCTAATGGTGATGAAGATTATTTTGCGATGGATATCGCGGATAAGGGGGAATTTTATATGCGGTTCGAGGACGTGCCGTATGGCCTGAGGCCGAGCGTGAAACTGTATGACCATTCAGGCAAACTGGCCGCGCAGAAAGGAGGCTCATCCGGCGAAGAAATTACCCTTCAGGCGGAAATAGAAGAAGCCGGCCGGTATTATATTCTGATAAAAGACTGGTATTCAAATTTTTCTTCTATGGAGACTTATTCTTTTCAGGCCTTTTTCGCCAATACCCTCGATGAATATGAGCCAAATAACAGCAGGGAAGAGGCCGTGACGCTTGAATCAGGTAAGAGCTATTTTGCCACAATAGCCACAAAAGGCGACAATGATTTTTACAGGCTCTCCATACCGGATTCAGGCACGGTAATTATAAATCTGACTGATACTCCGCCAAATATACGGCCTTATATAAAATTATATCAATGGACAAACAACAGCTGGGTTGATTCTACGGCTGGCGCCGCGGGCGAAGGCCTGACTATGGAATTTAACGTAGATAAGCCCTCGAATTATTTTATGCAGATCCAGGACAGGTACAATAGCGAAAGTTCTCTTTCAAAATACAGGGCCAGCTTTACATTTATTCCAGACGACGAATACCTGCCTGACAGCGTTGAGGTGTTTCATCAGGTTGTACAGCTCCCCGCTATAGTTAAGAAAAAAGAGGTTGGGATTGAGATTCCTGGAATTGAAGATGCGGGGAAATTCTACCTGCAGGCTGCCTTAAACTCTTCAGATCCTCAGAAAAATTCACAGGCCATAGAAAGGTTTTATGTAGGCGATACTATACCGGGGCCTGTATTGTTTTCTCAGATAGAGGTCTTGTGCCTGGACAACGATGCCATTTGCAGCGCGGGGGAAAAGGCGGGCTTTAGATTTAAGGCGGTCAATAAAGGCACAGCAGGAGGCGCGTGCGAGATACAGTTCAGATTCAAGGATTTATTTGATCAGGCCTGGTCAGGATTTATAGAGGCGGAAAAAGAAAGCGATATACAGTTTGATTTTTTGCTTCCGGTTGACCTCGAAGAAGGCATGTATGAGGCAGAATATTTATTTGGCGGCAAGCAATATCAGGTCAGTTTCACAGTGCTCAGCGTTAAGTTAGAAGTTGAAGCAAGTTTCCAGGAGAATATCTTCGCTATTAATTTAACAAACACTGGCTCCATAGCTAATGCCGATCTGTTTATAGAAGTCTCGTGCGGAGGATTTAAAGAGACGAGGGATCTCCTCCTGCGCGATAAAACAGAATTGATTTTTGAAATACAAGAGACTGACAGCCAGGATAAAATTTACTATGGTGTCTATTTCTCTTCAGGAAAAGCGCTTTATCTGGATTCTTTTTTGCTGGATGGAGAGGAGGAGCCTCAGCCTTCTCTAAAAATAGTCAAGGCGGAATGCGATAAGGATACCTACATGGACGGAGATTTTGTAAATATTGAATGGAGACTTGTTTCGCGGGGAATAAGCTCGGCAAGGTTGGCCGCGGATTTGTTCTATCCTGATTCAGGAAGCATAAAAATAATAGACGAATATATCAGCATGACAGAAGGCATGAATATACTGGAAAAAGAAATAAAACCTGATTTAAAGGTCCCCGGCCTTTATAGAATTATATACAGATTGATTTGCGGCGACTCAGTGGAAGTTCAGGGGTCAATATTTTTTGATGTGGGCGAAGAGGTTCAAGTCGAACTGTATATTGCCGGGGATGAGTATACGCAAGGCGAAGAAATAGATTTTACAGCTCGTTGTTTTGCCAGCTCGGAAGTAGGGGGGCGATTAAGACTTGTCGTGGATGAAAAATCGTCAAAGGCGGTAAATATCAATTTGGACGGCTATGAAGATTTCACATTTAACACAAAGGAGGATAATCCTGGCGAACATACAGCTTATATCAGCCTGTCATACGGCGATAAGACAGTAAATTCAGGCAGGGAAAAATTTAAGATTATTAAGCAGCCGGA
>JAHIEN010000056.1 GCA_018901615.1 Candidatus Omnitrophota bacterium
AGCCCAATCTGGCGCGATCCCCAATGTTAGCTATGCCCAAAGCTATGGATGTAGACTCTCCAAATTCAAAACGATACTTGGCCTGCGCTTTTATTACCTCTTCAAGTGCAGATTCTGGAAAGACGCGACCATCCAGTCCGATCTCAAGATTCTTCACAAGACCATATTTAAATCCCGTGAAATAATCGGGTTTATTATCCTTGCCAACTTCAGCGAATGCCTGCAGGACTAAGATCTTTTCCGGCACCACATCTGCTGTCGCAATATTGTTAAGGCCTGTCGGAGTAGCCCAACAATATTGCGCACCTAATAACAATAGTAACAGTGTAAAATTGGGTATTTTTTTCTTCACTTTGAGTACCTCCTAATACCAAAATTAACCATTACATGCAATGCGCCTCAGGTAAATTGTATGTAAACTAAAACTTAAATATCACATCAGCCTGCACTATCTGTTCATCTAACGAATCAGCTGAAATCCTCCTGGTATTGTAATAATCAAGAGATGCTATAATGTTATCAGCTAAAGCATAATCAAAGATTGCCTCAAATCCTTTTCCGTCTGTACCTGCTCCATTAAAATCAGCATCAGGAAAGGCATCAAAGAACGCATCCTTTTCTATGCGGCTGTATTGATTGATCAGCTTCCAGTCGCCCTTCTTTTTTACTTTAGCATCACCCAATCTGAAGCCACCTCTTGACGCGCTTTCATTATTTCCCGGGTCAAGATTATTGGAGTATTCTCCAAATATTGCCCACGGGATCTCTATCTTGCCAAGTATACTATTGAAGACTAATTCAGCAGTCGGTGAAATAACCCTGAAGTCATTGGCTATTGTAGCTGTGGTTGACCCAGAAGCATAAGTTCCATTATAAGTATTAGTGCCCCTCTCCTCTGCTAAAGACGCAGCTGTGGCGCCTTTTAGATTGTTAAAATCATAATATGCCAGGCCTGTTTTCAGTTTGGCAAAATTATCGCCTAAAGCCGCATTTGCCCCAATCTGTCCAGCTATAAGATAAATATCATCACCGTCAGCGGTGTTGACATCGTCTATTGGGAAATAGCCTACTGTTGCGTAAAACTCTACAGGGTCTTTATTTGTTTTAACTTTAGCAACGAATCCGTCGAATCTTATATCTGAATCCCATAGCATGTCTGTGCTAAAAAATGGACTCTTAAATTTTCCCCCTATGAGATGCAGCCAGTGATAAGGATTATACGTCGCCTCGGCGTAATCAATCCATACTGCCTTGCTTTGAAATTCACTCTCCAATGTCTGATTGGTTGACGTAGGCGAATCACTGCTTCCAGAAGCAAGTCCAAAGGCCACCTTTACCTGATCATTGATTTTCGATTCAAAACCATATCTCAGCCTTATCCTTGTGCGGCCATTGTCTTGTCCAAGATCATTGTCAATATACTCACCCCTCAACCTCAGGTCACCTTTAAACGTTGTGTTCTTTACCCATTTAGGCAGGTCTTTTTCGACCTTCGCAACTCTTTCTTCCAAGGTTGCAGGTATTGTGCGTTCTTTTGCTGCTACCTCAGACCCTATCTCATCAATCTCCTGTTGAGTGATTATACCCTTCTTCACAAGGAGCCTTAAAATAATCTCGCTCGTCTCATCGGCATATAAACCAGGCACTGATGTAAAAATAATTCCTGTACTAAACATTAAAATCAAACACACTCTTAAAAATCGCATCGCTTCTTCCTTTCTATTATTCTACAAGTTTAAGGCTTTCTATTTCAATCACCTGAGTACCGCCGAATTTTTTTCCTGTGATCTCGATCTGTTTTCCCGCGTACTCATGTGAATTAATAAGATCTGTGGATATATCGTTCTCCAAGATCGTCCAGATCCTGCCATCTTCACTCTTAAGTACATTTACATGTCCATACAGAGAACAATTTGCCTTTGCGCCCTGTCCTTTTTTCAAGGCACAACCCAAACAAATAACCTTGGCCTTAAAACTTACTGGTGACGCTTCTGTTACTGCGTCTACCTTTGCCTCTCCCGCGCCGCATCCCCCGCAATTAGCAGATGCCTCGCTTGTCCAAACATTTAAAACCAGGACAAGCAAGATAGCAAAACCAGCTAACTTTAAAATTTGCTTCATACTCCCTCCTCCTTTAGGTTAAAATTCTTCTCTATTATAAAATCTGTTAAATTAACTAGACTCTTCTTAAAAACTGTTTCCGGTAAAGCGCTCAGATTCTTCTTCGCAAGCCCCATATACGAGAAGACTTCTTGCCTTGTCTTCTCTGCTGCCCCGGAACGAACCAGTCTCGTCCTCACCGCATTCAAAGATCCCTTGGAAACCAATGTCTTTAATCTCTCTTTTTCATTCGCGGGCACTGATTTTAATAGATTTAATAAAGGCAGAGTCATCTCTCCCACGCTCATATCCTGTCCTGGTTTTTTGCCTAATCTTTTTTCCTCGCTAACGATATCCA
>JAHIEN010000057.1 GCA_018901615.1 Candidatus Omnitrophota bacterium
GAGTTTTCTTGAGCTGGTTATGCCTATAGCGTATCCTAAAAAGAGGAGTTTTAGCATAATCCTTGGATCGTATGCAGAATTGCCAGCGCTTTGTGTCCTATCATAGAAAGATTCTATGGATAGGTTTTCGACCATTTCATCTATGAAGAAGGCCAAATGGCCTTCTTCAAGGACATCTTCTGGCCGATAACCGAATAGTTCTTTTTGTTGAGGTTGATAATCTCTATAATTCATGGAAAGGCCTCCTTATTTATGGCTATATTTTAGCATAAATACCTCTCTCTGAATAGATAAATATCGACGGGAAAATAGATTTTTCTCGTCGAGAAATAGAATGTTTTAAAGTAATCAAAGAACAAGTAATGGGACATTAAAAGAAAACTGTGATATAACTACAATTGGCGCACAACCTGTTAAGGGTCACCTGCTTTGTGGATAAGTTCATGGTGCGGAAGGCGGGAGTTTATTTAGGGGGTTTTCGCGTAACCCTAAATAGTACAGTAAATTAAGGCGTAAGTTGTTGATTTTATAGGAATTACTGCTTCTTTCCAGATCTTACCAGAGTTAGCTGCGTTTTACCAGATTTACCCCTCAGTTCCTACAATAGTACTACAATAAGAAGCAACAGGTTTTATTGGCGGCGAGATGGAGAGGCGAGGGTTTTGAGTTGGGTTCGGTATTTGGCTATGGTTCGGCGTGAGGCAGATATGCCTTCTTGTTTGAGGTGTTCAGCGATTTTTTGATCGGTTAAAGGATTTTCTTTATTTTCCCTTTCTATCAGTTCTTTTATCTTTGATTTTATTGCCTTGGATGATATAAAGCTGCCACCCTCTTGTTTAATCCCAGAACTTAGAAAATATCGCAGCTCAAAGATTCCTTGTGGTGTCTGAAGATACTTGCTAGTTACAGCCCTGCATACTGTAGATTTATGTTTTCCTATTCTTTTGGCAATCTGTTCTAATGTCATTGGTTTAAAATTGGCCACCCCTTTATCAAAAAATTCCTTCTGGATATAGACTATCTCTCTTATTACGTCTTGGATGGTTTGTTTTCGTTTATTTACTGCACTAATTAATTCTCGGGCAGCCCTAAGCCTTTCTCTTAGGTATTCTTTGGCATCCTCGGGGGCATCTTTTTGTTTTATCATACTTTTATATTTATCATTAAGGGTTATAGAGGGTAATTCCCAGTCATTAAGGATAATCTCGTACCTATCATTATCTTTTCTTAATATGGCATCCGGTATTAAACGCGCGGCTGTTTCTGTATTAAAGGAACGGCCTGGTTTGGGCTCTAAGTGGGCTATTTCTCGCAGGCCCTGTTTTATCTTTTCAATAGGTATTTTTATTTTTTTGGCAATATAATCAAATCTTTTCTTTTCAAGATAGGGTAAATATTTGTCTACAATTTGATAAGCTAGAGAACTTTGGTCTCCCCTTGCTTTAAGCTGCAATAAAAGACATTCTCTCGGGTCTCTTGCTCCTATGCCAATAGGGTCAAAGGTCTGGATAATGGCTAGTACTTTTTCTACTTTAGAGTTTGTTGTCTTAATAGTTTCAGCTATATCTTCTATGGAACATTCTAAGTACCCATTCTCATTGATATTCTCTATAATTAAATCTCCAATTTTACACTCATACTCAGAATTAGTAAGTAAATGCAATTGTCTTAAGAGGTGCTCGGTAAGCGTAGGTGGTTTGGTTATCAGGCTTTCCCTATAGTTTTTCTTTTCTTCATCATCGAGATTATAGTTGGAATCTACCACAGGTTTTTTGTCATCTTCCATTTCTATATTATTCAATAAAGGATTTTCTTCAATGCGCTCTTTTATAAATTCCTTGAGTTTCACAAGAGGTAGTTGTAGTAGATTCATGGAGAGCTTCATCTGGGGGGTTAATTTTAATTTGTAGGTTAATTTATGAATGAGTTTTAGTTGAAGCGGCATGAATAATATTATATATTAATCTTTTGCTTTGGCAAGCAACATTTATGCCAATGAGATAAGATGTTGACATGGGTTTTGGTAAGAAATATAATATAGATTAGCTCACAATTAGGAGGAGAAGATGTTGGAGAATGTTGGCACAGTTGTTGCGCAAGCAAGCAAGCAAGCAAGCAAGCAAGCAAGCAAGCAA
>JAHIEN010000058.1 GCA_018901615.1 Candidatus Omnitrophota bacterium
AGTATTATAAGGTCCACCTCTGCCTGCATGGCAATCCTGGCAAGGACCTGATTATATGGTTCGCCTGGCACTGAAAATATCGGGAGCTTCTGAGACTCTACAAGGCTGTTAAATACATCTATCAAGGGTATGCCTGTTCGGATCATGTTTCTAGGAATAATTCTTTTCGCAGGATTTACAGGCGGGCCTCCTATATCTATCATATTCTCTTCGAGCACAGGGCCGTTATCACGCGGGAGGCCTGCGCCGTTAAAGATACGTCCCAGCAGATTCTCGCTGAACGATACCATCATCGGATGCCCCAGAAATCTTACCTTATCGCCCGTAGAAACGCCGCGGCTGCCCGCAAAGACCTGGAGATATACTTTTTTACCGTCTATCCTTATGACCTGCGCAAGAGACCTGCCTGTCTTCGACGATATCTCTGCAAGTTCTCTGTAGCCTATATCTTTTGCCTCAACTGTTATGACATTGCCCGCTATCTGTATTATACGGTTATAGATTTTTTGCATTATCTGTCCTTGTCCTGACCCTCTTCGAGACCTCTTCCTTTATATCTTGTTCCTTCCTGGAAAAATCGCCTGTCTTCCATTCAATGGAATTCCATTCGATAAACCTCTGCCTCAGGTTCTGGAAGAATTTTCTTGCCGCGTCTTTGTTCTCAAAATTGAACTCTGTCTCTACTATCTCGCATAGGACATGAAATATATGTTTCTGCCTTTCTTCTGTCGTGGCCGCGTCTACTTCATCAAAGGCGTTCTGCTGCAGATAAACTGAATCTATAAATTCGCCTTTCAGGTAGATGATAAAATCATTGAGCGAAGTCCCCTCTTCTCCAACTACTTTCATCATTTTATTTACTTCATTACTCCTTATGAGGACGCCTTGAGCAGTTTCTATTTCTTTTTTATCTATAAAACTGTCATATTTGCTCCAGCTTTCTAACGGATCTATGGCCGGAAATTTTCTTGCGTTTGAGCGGTCTCTCGAAAGCCCGTGAAAAGCGCCTACGACTTTAAGAGTTGCCTGGGTAACTGGCTCTTCGAAATTACCTCCAGCAGGACTGACTGTCCCGCCTATCGTCACTGAACCATGACCGCCATTGTGGAGTTTTACCATACCTGCTCTCTCATAAAAAGAAGCTATTCTGGATTCTAGATACGCTGGGAACGCCTCCTCTCCGGGAATCTCTTCTAACCTGCCTGACATCTCTCGCATTGCCTGAGCCCAACGCGAAGTGGAGTCAGCCAGTAAGAGCACATTCAGGCCCATCTGCCTGTAGTATTCCGCGATTGTGACTGCTGTATATACGCTGGATTCCCTGGCTGAAACAGGCATTGAACTGGTGTTGCAGATTATAACAGTGCGTTCCATGAGAGGCCGCTGCGTTTTCGGGTCGACAAGCTCAGGAAACGTCCTTAGGGTCTCTACTACCTCTCCTGCGCGTTCTCCGCAGGCGGCAATAACCACTATGTCCACCTCCGCATGCTTGCTGATCAACTGCTGCAGGACTGTCTTACCAGAGCCAAAAGGCCCTGGCACGCAATATGTGCCGCCCAGCGCAACAGGCATGAGAGTATCTATTATCCTTATCTTTGTGACAAGGGATCTTTGCGGTTTTAATTTTTCAGCGTATGCTGTAATGGGTATCTTTACAGGCCATATCTGCTGCAACCTCGCCTCATGCAAATTACCTCGTTCGTCTTTAAGCACGGCGATGACTTGTTTAAGGTTATACTTGCCTTTATTGACAATAGTCTCTACGGTAAGCTCGCCTGGCAAACCAAACGGCGCCATAATCCAGTGGTCGAATACCCCTTCCCTTACAGAGCCGAGCCTGCTGCCTGCTTTAACTTTATCGCCTTTTTTCGCCGAAGGCTCAAATCCCCATTGCGTCTCGTCCGGCAATGCCTCAAAATATACGCCGCGTTTAAGGAAAAATCCGCATTCTTTAGCAAGGCGCGGCAGGGGATTCTGGAGCCCGTCAAATATCTGGCCTAAAAGCCCTGGCCCTAATTCAACTGAAAGCAGCTCATCTGTAAATTCAACCTGTCCGCCCACCTTCAGGCCCTTTGTGTCTTCATAGACCTGGAGCTCTGCCTTCTGTCCCCTCACGCGTATGACCTCGGCCTTAAGTCTTTCCTGGCCGTGAATTATAAAAGCAACCTCGTTTTGTATGACATAGTCGTCAAATTCAACTACCACCATATTGCCGTTTATTCCAGAGACTTTGCCACGCCTTTTAGCGTTCATGCTTGTTTCTCCATAAGCTCTTCCAATACTCCCATGCCGCTGCCTGAATTTATGCGCTGCCATCTTTCCAGTATCTGAAGCTGCAGCGCGTAAGCAATAAGATTATCTATGTCAAAATAATGCCCTATTTTAAGCTCTTCTATCTTTTGCCATCTAATACGGTCGATGGCAAGCTCTGTTTCAATGGACAGATCTTCATTGACAACCCAGCGGGCAAAACTGGAAATAAAAGGGTCTGGGCACTCTTCTCCCCTGATATGTTTAGAAGGATCTTTCGATAACTTCGAAGAACGATGGCGCGCCAGCTCATTTCTCAGACACATGTCAAATGTCTTCCATTTTCTTAGCGTACTTGAGCGTTCGTCACAAGGTTCCGGAGGCGATATAGACGAGCGTTTTATTGCAGCCAGGTCAGATCCTTCCATCTGCTCTTCGCATTGCAGGATAAAATCATTGTAAGCAAATGGCATCTTCATGTTGAATTCGAGCATAGGCAGGCTGGATATTAAATAATAATATTGTCTCATTTTAATAACTTCGAAACTTCCGGGTTAAGGAAGGCGCTCAATGCCTCAACCACTCCTTCTTCAGTAAAATCAAAAAATGATTTTCCTTCGTCAAAACTTATGGAAAAACCTGCTTTTATGTTCGGGGATGTCTTAAATTCTATGCCTTGTTTAAGGCTGCCTTTTAATTTTGAAAGTGCGGTGTTTTTCAGGCCTTCCTGGTCTTTTTTGCTTAAAAGCACCTTTATATCGGATGTCTCGCCTTTTTTCTGGCAATAATTTTCTATCAATCTTCCCAGCGTGACCGCTATCTCCTCTGAAGAAAGCGCTGTGGAGGTCTCAGCGGTGATAATCTTTTTGAGGATTTGTTGTACTTCTTCTTTCAGGGAAAGCACAAGATCCCTTGCCCCTTGCTTAAGAGAGGCCTCTGCGGAGTCTTTCATCTTTCGGATCTCTTCCTCTGCTTCGGCCTTGAGTCTCTTAGATTCTTTACTGGCGTTTTCTATTATTTTTTGTGCCTCGGCCCTGGCCTTTGATTCTATTGCCTTTTTGTTTTCTTCTGCCCTCTGAACGCCTTCCTGATTGATCTTATCTAAGAGTTGTTTTAGTTGTTCTGACATAACAAACTCCACTTCCGCGTATATTCCGCGTTACGTTCTGTGCGTGCCCCGTACCAAAATCTGAGATTTTGGTACGGGGTATAGTTCCACAATTATCGACTACCTGGTTTTGTTATCTTCACACCCTCTTTACACAGAGGGCATTGTTCCGGGGGGAAAACTGGAAGATCTAATTTTATAAGACTATTTAATTTTACACCAAAATCTATTTTTTTTCCACTTCTATTTATAATGCTTCCTACTCCTATTATAGAAGCGTCTGTAGACATTACTGTCTCAATGACCTCTTTTGTAGACAGGCCTGTCGTGATCACATCCTCTACCACGACTACCCTGTCAGACTTTTTTATCTCAAACCCTCTTCTCAGAAGCATCTTTCCATCTTTTCTCTCAGTAAATATGGAACGCGCGCCTAAAGCCCTGGCCACTTCATAAGAGACGATAACCCCTCCAAGAGCAGGCGCCACAACACATGTCGGTTTCTCATCCCTGAAATATCCGGCTAGCTGGCTACAGAGTTTCTCAGCGTATTCAGGGTATTGCAGGACAAGGGCGCATTGCAGATACGCGCTGCTGTGGAAACCGCTGGATAACT
>JAHIEN010000059.1 GCA_018901615.1 Candidatus Omnitrophota bacterium
CTGAACTTGAAGACAGGTTATATCTAACCTATGTTGCTCACTCAAAGCCTGCCCTGAATGGTGGGGGTGCTCGTTCTGCTCTGGCATCGACGGAAGATCTGCACAATTTTAAAAGGCAGGGGATTATTACACCTGAAGGAGCAGTTGATAGAGATACAGTACTTTTTCCAGAAAAGATAAACAATAAATATGCAATGCTGCACAGACCTCTAAATTGGGTAGGACCTGAATACAATACAGATAATCCGAGCATCTGGATTGCCTATTCTGAAGACCTTAAAGAGTGGTTCAATCATAAACCTATAATGAGGCCTGAAGAAAAGTGGGAGTCCTATAAGATTGGCGCTGGCCCTGCACCGATAAAGACAGAATATGGCTGGTTTCTCATCTATCATGGAGTGGAAAGGCAAAAACAGAGCAATATCTACAGGGCAGGTGTTGCCTTGTTGGATTTAGACGATCCTTCTCGGATTATTAGCCGCTCAGATGAGCCAATTTTAGAGCCGCAAGAAGAATATGAGAAGAAAGGAGATGTCCCAGACGTTATATTTCCAGAAGGCTCTGTTTTATTAAACGAAAGACTTTATATCTATTATGGAGCAGCGGATAAGACCTGCTGTCTGGCGACAATAAATTGGAAAGATCTCATTGATTGGCTTAAAGGATTATAAGGTGCTCTACCGCTCACCGTTATCCTTTAATAGGATTAACATTCCCCCATCGCCAGAACAAAATTTTGACCAAGAAGAGCAAGACAGGCTACTCTTGCAGGTAGGCAAGGAGGAGGTGCAAAAAGCTTTGTCTCATGATTAGCCCTGCGCCCAGCGAGCGCCAAACGAGACCTTACTCTAGCAAGGTCGAGGACGCAAGGATGCATTTCCTGCCGTGCAGGCAGAAAATGCAGACGAAAGCCGAATCGGAAGGATTAAGTATTTGTTATTGATGTTTCAAAATAGGTTCGCACTGCGTTTAATAAGTGCGCCCAGAGACCTCTCTAAAGGAAGCCTCTCTAAATCGCCATATTTATCGCTATAATAGGGCTATATGCAAGGGTGATCCCCAGAGAGGATATTATACCGAATATTTGCACGGGGAGGGTGGAAGCGATATCAGATTTCTTATAACTCCTAAGACCTTGAGATATTGTCCTTAGTTTTTTCAATTTGATTTGTCCAGGTTCTTATATAGGACATTGTTTATCTCTTTATATACAATAGAGTTAGAGATATTCCAGCCAAAAAATACAGGACAAATTGGACACTTCGACAAGCTCAGTGCAGGCAATCTTACGTATAACTTTATCTCTAAATTGCCAATTTTCTTGATATTTGGCGTTATGTTCTATATAATAGGTTTGCTTGCGTTAAGAGATATAGTTATAGGTTATACAGCTTAGCGCAGCCACAGTAATCTCTCAAATTCCAGATGGAGAGATAGTAGAGACCCTGATTAGCGAGGCTAGTAAGGGTATTTTTTATGTCTTTGGGTGTCAAAGGGTTAGGGCATATTATAAAAGATCAAGATTTCTATTGACAAGTGTAATACGAATAGATTACAATTGTAATACAGAAAGGTTACATGAATGGATATCTCTAGTATCTTTAAATCAAAGACCCGCAAGGCACTTTTTAGACTTTATTTCACAAACCCTGAAAACAAATATTATTTAAGGGAACTAGAGCGCCTTCTTGATATTCCTGTGAGTATGGTCCGCAAGGAACTTCTACGCCTGGAAAAAGAAAATATATTTTTGTCTCACAAAAAAGGGAACCTTGTTTATTATCATCTTAATAAATTATACCCTTTATTCAGTGAACTAAAAAGCATTGTGTTTAAAACAGTAGGTACTAAAGGAGTTTTAAAACAAACTCTTAGTAAAATTGAAGGAATTGAAGTAGCTTTTATCTATGGGTCATTTGCTAAGAATAACGAGAACGTCGCAAGTGATATTGACCTGTTTGTTAAGGGTAATATCGATGAAGATAGCCTAGTAAGAGAAATAAATAAGATAGAAAAGTCACTCAAAAGAGAAATCAACTATACTTTATATACACATGAGGAATTCAAGAAGAAAAAAGTTAAAAAGGATTCATTTATTTTAGATCTTCTGCAAAACCCAAAAATATTTTTAATAGGAGATAAAAATGGCTTATGAAAAATTTATAGAAGAGTATTTAAGTAAAGAGCTACTTAAGAAACAGAAGCCTAGTTTTGATGCAGTTGAAAAACTTATTATACGCAGCGCCAAAGATCTAAAAA
>JAHIEN010000060.1 GCA_018901615.1 Candidatus Omnitrophota bacterium
ATTCTTTCGCAGGCATTGAATCAGCCACTATACCTGCTCCTGCCTGTATAAACGCGTCCTTACCGTTCACGACGATCGTCCTGATGTTTATACATGTATCCATGTTACCGGAAAAGCTAAAATACCCCACTGCTCCCGCGTATGGCCCTCGCCGCGTATTTTCGAGCTCGTCTATTATTTCCATTGCCCGTATCTTTGGAGCGCCCGTAACCGTACCCGCGGGAAATACAGCCCTCAGGACATCATACGCGTCCTTACCCTTAGCCAGACGGCCTTCGCAATCGCTTACAATATGCATGACATGTGAATATTTTTCCACAAACATAAAATCATTCACGCGCACGCTGCCAGGTCTAGAGACCCGGCCGATATCATTTCTGCCAAGATCGACTAACATCACATGTTCTGCCCTTTCTTTTGCGTCAGCCAGCAATTCTTTTTCAAGCCCCCTGTCTTCGTCTTCATTTTTACCCCTGGGCCTGGTGCCGGCAATAGGCCTGACCTCTACGATATCATTCTCGCAACGCACAAGAAGCTCAGGCGACGAGCCTATCATCTTTATGCCGCCAAAATCCAGGTAATACATATAGGGCGAAGGATTTAGCGATCTCAACGCGCGATAGACGTCCAGCGGGTCGCAATTCAAAGTGGTATAAAATCTTTGTGAAATGACGACCTGGATAATATCCCCTGCCTTTATATATTCCTTTGCCTTCTTTACGGAACCTTCGAATCCCTTTTTCGTAAAATTCGACTTAATGACATGCGGCCCTGTCTTTTTACCCGCGCTTTTACTTTCTTTCAAAGGGCTGTTTAATTTTTCTATGATCCTGTCTATTTTTTTTACTGCCTCGTCATAAACCTGGCCTGTGCCATTATACGCGTTCACCAAAACCTTTATCCTGTGGGTTGAATGATCAAAGATTATCAGGTTGTCGGCCAGCATAAAAATAGAGTCTGGCATCTTCAGGTCATCCGGGTTATTGTCAGGGATATCTTCAAAAAATCTGACAGCGTCATAGCCCATATAACCGACCATGCCCCCGAAAAATCGAGGAAGGCCTTTTACAACAGCCGGCTTGAACCTGCTCATGACCCTCTTGAGCTCATTGAGAGGCATATCTGTCGTGAACTTTCTGGCCTTCCCGGATTCTGTCAATTCCACGGAATTGCCCTTGCTCTTGAAAATAAGCGACGGCTCTACGCCGATAAAAGAAAACCTGGCAATCTTCTCCTCTCCTTCTACGGATTCCAGGAGATACGAATGATCGTTTTTTACCCTCAGAAACGCGGATACAGGCGTCAACCGGTCACCAAGTATCTCCCTGTATACAGGAATGACATTCGTCCTTTTAGCCAGTTTTAAAAATTCCTTTTTCGAAGGATAGTACATCTTAATGTTGTCTGAGGTTGTCTGAGGTTGTCTGAGGTTGCCTGAGGTTGTGCATGCTACTTTAGCAACTTCAGATACCCTTTAACAACTTCAGACAACATCGGTTAACTTCCTATAAAAACAGCTCCTATTGCCCGTGTGGCACGCTACCCCGTCGCCTGCCTGCCTGACCTTTATAAGTAACGTGTCCATATCACAGTCGTAAAATATGCTTTTTACAAACTGAAAATTACCAGATGTCTCGCCTTTTGTCCAGTATGTCTTCCTTGAACGCGACCAGAAACATGTCTTACCCGAGCGTATGGTCTTTTTTAAGGATGCCTTGTTCATGTAGGCCAGCATTAAAACTTCCCCGGTTTTGTAATCCTGTATTATAGTCGGAATTAAACCATTCTTATCAAACTTTAAACTCTTCAAACCCTCACCTCAACGCCTTTCTTCTTTAAGTATTCTTTTGTCTGCCTCACTGTATACTCCCTGAAATGAAAGATAGATGCTGCCAGGGCAGCGTCTGCCTTGCCTTCTGTTAAAACATCGTAAAGGTGCTCAAGGCTGCCTGCGCCTCCGGAAGCTATTATTGGAATATTCAGGCTCTCTGAAAAAGCACGCGTAAGCTCAATATCATAACCATCCCTGGTGCCGTCCATATCCATGCTTGTCAAGAGTATCTCGCCAGCTCCCAGGGCCTCGACCTTTTCCCCCCATTCAAGCGCGTCAAGCCCTGTCGGAGTCCGGCCGCCATTTATATATACTTCCCATTTTATTTTCGAGTCAGACTGGGTACGCTTCGCGTCTATCGCGACCACTATGCATTGACTCCCAAATTTCTCCGCAGACCTTTTCACGAGATCAGGATCTTTTACCGCAGCAGTATTAATAGAGACCTTGTCAGTCCCGGCGTTCAGAAGATCCCTGATGTCATTAAGATTCCTTATGCCTCCTCCGACTGTAAGCGGCATAAACACTGTTTCGGCTGTCCGCCTGACTACATCCAGCATGGTCTGTCTGTTTTCAAAGCTCGCTGTAATATCCAGGAATATGATCTCATCCGCCTTTTCTCTATCGTAGACCTGGGCGACTTCAACAGGATCACCGGCGTCCTTGAGATTCAAAAACTTTACGCCTTTTACAACCCTGCCATCCTTAACATCCAGACATGGGATAATGCGTTTTGTCAACATGGGTTTCCGCGTAGATTCCGCGTTACGTTCCGTGTGTTTCCGCGATTCTAATCGCCTCTGCCAGGTCAAATTTACCTTCATACAATGCCCTGCCGATAATAACACCTTCGAGGTGTTTACTGTCTATATCGCGCAATGCCTTTATGTCATCCAGGCTTGAAATACCGCCCGAGGCTATAACCGATATATCTACGGCGGCAAGGACCTTTTTTAACATTTCCATGTTCGGCCCTTTTAATGTGCCGTCCATTGCTATGTCAGTCACCTCAATTGTCCTGACGCCCAGCTTTTGCATCTGATTTGCTACTGCATCCGGCTTGAGATCTGTATCTTCCTGCCATCCCTTTTTAACCACTTTTTTACCCGCAAAATCTATGCTGACTACTATGCCTTCTCCAAACTTTGATATTACGCCTTCTAAATAGTCAGGATTTTCAAGCGCCCTTGTGCCAAGCACAACACGTTTCGCGCCCTGCCTCAAAAAATATTCTATATCCTTTTCGTCTCTTATGCCGCCGCCTACCTCGCAAGACATAGAGACTTTTTTTATTATGCGGTCTATGACTGTCCTGTTTTTTATCTCTCCAAGCCTGGCTCCGTCCAGGTCAACGATATGTAAAAGCGTGGCGCCCTTTTTCTGCCACATAAGCGCAGTCTCAACAGGGTCGTCCGAATAAAAAGTCTCTTTGCTAAAATCACCCTGATGCAGCCTTACTACCCTGCCCCGGATTATATCTATCGCTGGTATGATTATCATAATGCCGCAAAATTCTTTATTATCTTCAGCCCCTGCCCCTGACTCTTTTCAGGGTGAAATTGAAAACCATAAATATTATCTTTTTGCACCCCTGATGTAAAGGTAAGGCCGTATTCTGTCTCGCACAAGACCACGCCTCTATCTTCTGGCTCAACATAATAGGAGTGCACGAAATACATAAAACTGTTGTCCGGAACGTTTTTTAATATTTCGGATTTCGTCCCTCGACCTTGCTCGGGACGACCCTGAGCTTGTCGAAGGGTCGGATTTCGGATTTCGGATTTTATTTTATTCCATCCCATATGCGGGATCTTTAACCCATCCCTATCGGCAAAGCGCCTTACCCTGCCCTTAAGAATACCCAATCCTTCTATTGTCCCGCCTTCTTCGCTCTCAGTGAATAAAAGCTGGAGTCCAAGGCATATGCCCAGAAAAGGCATTCCTTTTTTTACGACATCCGCGATGGCGCCCAGAAGATTTCTCTTTTTCAGCTCATCCATTGCCTTGCTGAACGCGCCGACTCCGGGCAATACCACCTTGTCAGACGTCAGGATATCTTCAAAAGAAGACCCTATCCTTACCTCCGGATAGAACAACTCAAAGGCCTTCTGCACGCTCCTCAAGTTTCCCATTCCATAATCTATAATAGTGATCACAGTCTTCCTTTTGTCGACGGCACACCTTTTACTCTCGGGTCAACCTGAGTCGCCTCGTCCAAGGCCTTGGCTATGGCCTTAAAAATAGCTTCTAACAGATGATGCATGTCAGGCCCCGAAGATAGAATAGAGACATTGACCGTTATTGGAAAATTATTGACCATGGCCTGAAAAAACTGACGGGCATATTCTAAGTTATAGCCTTCGACATCCCTGGTTTCATACACCCCGCCTGTGAACCAATTAGAATTCATGAATGGCCTGCCGCTTATATCTGTTACAACGCGGACCAAGGCTTCATCCATTGGCACAGTCTTTTCACCAAAACGCCTGATCCCTTCCTTCTTCCCCAGGGCTTTCTCAAACGCCTGCCCCAGGCAAATGCCGATATCTTCATTGGTGTGGTGGATATCTACGTCTATATCTCCTTTGGCTTTGATCTTTAAATCAAATAACCCGTGCTTGGCAAAAAGCGTAAGCATGTGGTCCAAAAACGGGATACCTGTTTTGACATCAGATCTTCCCTTCCCGTCAACCGTCAGATCTATTAGAATATCTGTCTCTTTAGTCTTTCTGACTATCTTAGTTTTTCGCGTCTTCATATCCACCCCCCATCCTGATTTGGCCTGAGCCCAGTATGATATACTTATAAGTGCAGAGTTCTTCGAGCGCCATGGGTCCGCGCGCGTGTATCCTGTCTGTTGAAATACCTATCTCAGCTCCCATGCCGAATTGATATCCGTCTGTAAATCTGGTCGAGGCATTGTGATAGACACACGCGGAATCAACCTTTTTCAGAAATTCTTCGGCGATCTTTCTATTTTTTGTCACTATCGCGTCCGAGTGATTCGAACCATATTTATTTATAAACTGCATTGCCTCGCCCGCGTCCTTTACTATCTTCACCGCAAGTATTAAATCCAGGTACTCCGCGTACCAATCTTCTTCTTTTGCCTTTTTTATGCCTTTTAAAATTTGTCGCGTCTTTTCGCAGCCGCGGAGTTCAACGCCGGCACCCTGCAGCATAGCCGCTGCCCTGGGCAAAAATTTGCGCGCTATATCTTCATGCACCAGCAGGGTCTCTATGGCATTACAGACACCAGGCCTCTGGACCTTGGCATTATAAGCAATGTCCACAGCCTGTTTTATATCAGCGTATTTATCAACATAAAGATGGCACACGCCTTCATAATGTTTTATTACCGGCACTCTCGAAGTCTTTGCGACATATCTTATCAGGCCTTTCCCGCCCCTCGGGATTATTAAATCCACAAACTCAGGCGCTGCAAGAAGCTCGTCAATTGCTTTTCTGTCTACAATATCCACCATGCTTACGGCTGAGGCAGGGATCCCGTATCTTGCAAGGTCTTTTGTGATTACTTTATGAATAGCCATGTTTGAATGTATTGCCTCGCTGCCGCCCCTCAAGATACAGACATTCCCGGATTTAAGGCAAAGTCCGGCGCAATCACTTGTCACATTAGGCCTGGATTCGTATATTATCCCGATGACTCCTATGGGCACCCTTACTTTTTTAATCAAAAGCTTGTTCGGCCTTCTCCATTCCTTTATCACCTCTCCAACAGGATCTTTTAGGCCAGCCACAGCCTTTAGTCCGTCAGCCATCTCTTTTATGCGGGCTTCGGTAAGCCTTAATCTGTCTATCATGGCGGCTGGCAGGCCCTTTTTTCTGGCAAGACCAAGGTCCTTTGCGTTGCGCAAAAGTATATACCTATAACCTTTCATTAAACCCCGCGCCATTGCTATAAGCGCCCTGTTTTTATCCTTTGCGGAAATACTGGCAAGCGCCCTCGAAGCCGATTTGGCAGTCTTTAACATATCTAAAATTTTATCCCTCAACTGCATAACGCACCTGTTTACCCCTGTTCGAGGTTTAACCTCGAACATACGGCTATAATATTACTAAGTTATCCTTGTGCACCACTTCCTGATAAAACCCCTTCTCTATTATTTTTTCCGCGGACTTAGTGCTCATGCCCTTGATTTTATCTATGTCCTCAGCGCTGTAGTTAGAAAGGCCTCTCGCGAATTCCGCGCCATCGACGCCGGCAATAACCACTGTGTCGCCATATATAAATTTACCCTCTATGGATTTTATACCGCAGGCAAGAAGGCTCTTGTTCTTTTTTAAAAGCGCTTCCTTCGCCCCTTCATCCACAACTATTTTTCCGGAAGGCCTCGCGTTATACGCTATCCACCTCTTGCGCGCCTGAAGCCTGTTCTTCCTGGGAACAAAAAATGTGCCGATATTTTCGCCGCTCAGGACTATGGATAATACATCTTTTTTTCGGCCATTTGCCACTACGCAATACACGCCGGAATTCATGGCGATCCTGCATGCCTCCAGCTTGGCCTTCATCCCGCCAAGAGAACATTCCTTGTCAGTGCCGCACGCAGCCCTTTCCAGGCTGTCATCTATCTCAAGCACTGTGTCAACGCATTTTGTCCCGCCCTCGACATATAGCCCATCGACATCCGTAAGCATGATCAGCGCGTCTGCCCCTGTAAGATTTGCCACGAGAGCCGAAAGCTTATCATTATCCCCGAATTTTATCTCGTCAACAGATACTGTGTCGTTTTCATTGATTACCGGCACTACCTTTCTGCTCAGGAGCGTGTGTATGGTATTCTCGGCATTAAGGTATCTGCGTCTGTCGCGTATATCTTCCCATGTTATCAGTATCTGCGCGGCATGATATCCTC
>JAHIEN010000061.1 GCA_018901615.1 Candidatus Omnitrophota bacterium
AATAGAGATATTTGAGATTATTAAGCAGCTTACGCAGCCGGCAAAATCAAAGCCAAAGCCTCAGATAGGTTTTAGGTCAGATCCAAAATGGTAAGCTTTAAGGTTCCAAATTGGAACCTTAAAGAAGTTTATATCGACCCCTAATTCCGGGTTATCAAGGGTCGATGGGTTTATAAAGGGTATAAAACCCTTTGCCGGGGGACCCCGAACCACTCGCCCCAGAGCCAGGATAGAGAGGGGCTCGGGTACGGGGCAGGGAGGCGTAAATTTCCCTGTACCAAGCATAATCCGGCCTGTAAAGGCCCAATATGGGGCTAATCTTACCTATTAAAAGACATTCCCAGAGAGAGATTGCTTCGCTCACTGCGTTCGCTCGCAATGACAATGAGAGGAAACCCACCAGGACAAAGAGAGCTTATCCACAGGGTTTTAACATAATGACGTAAGTCGTTGAGCCATATATACTTATGGCTCTTTTCTCTATATAGCCAAGTTAACATAAGATACATTATAGGCGGTTAGGCTCAATCGTAAAGGAACCAGGTCTATATGGCCAAAACCCTCTGAGCACGCCTTAATCTTCCCCTATATACCAATCTTTTGCTTTAATCTCTTACCGGTAGGCTTCCCATTACCTCTCCTGGTGGGATTTTGCGTATTGAATGGCATATCTATCCAAAAGCCCAAAAGCTCGCGTATCATCTGTTTTTTGCAGCTTATCAATGATCTTCTTCTTTGTCTTTTCAATATTTGTCATTGCTGTGCATATCTTAACTGTGGTTTTAATAGTCACGCCGGCCAGTTTTTCCCCCACGCCAGCTTCAGCCGAGGCCGGGTTTTTCAAAAAGAAAATCATAGCCAATAATAAAACCACTCTCATTCTCATAATGCCCTTATCTTGCGTCATTTGGAGACAGCTACCGTTCACGCTTAAGCTCTAAATCTCCCCAATACAGTGTATCGCCATCATCACTAAGCGCGACTGTCATGGTGATATCATAAGGCACTGTAACTGTAAGGCGGCCATTAACGCCACCTGAGTGCTGCCAGGGGTAACTTCTCCCTTTGGCGCGATTTCCATCAATCCTGCCGCTAAAATACAAATAGTTTTGAGGAGAGCGCGTTTCTTGGTAATTACGATTTATTACGCCGAACTCAACTATCCTCATCTCTATCTGGTCTCCGATCAGTTCAATCTCATATACAGTATCCGGACTATACCAGGTTACGCCATCAAATGTGGCTTCATTGCGACCACCAAGCCATCTCCCATTAAGCTTTTCAGTCCAGGGTTTCTCAGGCTCAGCTTCGTAATCATCTATCCGCACTGTTGGCGCGTAAATCTCTTCCAGTCTCTTCTTCTCAATAGCGTACTCTAATCCGGCGATCTTTTTTTCAATATCCATGGCGTCTTCCGCATTTGGAGCTGCTAATAAGTACAGCTTGAGCGCATTGATAGCATCTGAATATTCTTCAGCCTTTTCATATACCAAGCCGGCATTATAGTAATATCGCGCTACCCAGGGAGCGATCTTAAGCGCTTTTTCATATTCTGCTGCCGCGTCAAGATAGTCTGATTTTGTATTAGCCAGGTTTACGGCAGATTCAGCGCGTCCTTCAAAGCGAATTGCTTCTTTTGGGATGCTGGGAGGCTTTTTTAACGTAAGAACAAATGCTATGATTTCTTCCCTTAGCTCCCGCTCTTCACTGCTGCCTTTTTCTGCTACCTTCAAAAGGAGAATATCATCATCAAGCGCTTCATTAGCACAGATATTTCCTGAATAAAAAATATTCACCATGAAAATTGCCGCTAATAAAAATATAAATCTTTTCATGCGCTCCCCCTATAGATACCTGGATTTATTCTTCTATTTTTTTCTTCAGTAATTCCCTGACTTTTATAGCAGTTCGCCCGAAAAGGCCTCTTCTTCCTTCTTCATATTCGTCTGCAAGGCCTCCGTCTGAAAGATCAGAAGACATAGACCTATCCACCCCATCCTGCATGCCCTTCATGGCGTACTGAAAGATATTCATATTAAGCTCTTTCATTTCTTTCCGCATTTCTTTAAACTCTTCATAGCGTTCTTTTATATAAGTAACGCCCGGTATCTTACCAAGCGTCATTTCAAACGTACTGGTATATGTCCAGTCTATAAAATCCTGCTTGGTTTTTTCATATCCTTTTACTGCTCCTTCAACGATAATGTTTTTCTTTCCGGAAAACTTAGCCTTGGTTGTTTTTAGTTTAAGTTCTTTTTGCGGACTGTATGACTTTAATCCAAGAGGTGATGGAATTTCACGGGTCTTTAAGCCTTTGAGTTTCAGGCCTGTGCCAGAACCTATTGTCTTAAGTCCGCTTGATGTCGAGGCACCTTTAAGAGAAGAAGTTAATTCTGATTTTTTTCTTTGGAATTCTTCCTCTTCTCTTATTTCTTCTTCTAAGCGACGGACCCTTTCTTCTTTTTCTCTTTTTATTTTTTCCAGTCGCTTTTTCTCTCTTCCTTGTTCTAATGCCGCTCCCTGTTGCCTAATTTCCCAGGAATTATCATATGAGTCATCATAACCACCATAACTATCTCCACCGTCATAGCCTCCTGTATCGCTGCTTCCGCAACACTCTGCTTCATGCGCTGCACGTATACTGGAAATATAATCCCAATCACTGCCAGAACCTTCTCCGTAAGTCTGTCCGCAACAAGGGCAGCTGTCAGCAAAGGCAATGCCTGTTATTGCTAAAATAGTACAGCCTATTATAAATAAAATAATTCGCTTATTCATGTCGTACAAGTACGCGCCTGACATAGGTTTTCGCTTTCTGCTGACCATGGATTATAACTACCTCATAGTTTAATCGGATAATATCTCCATCAGGATCTACAGAGCCTTCCATGTCATACTCCCGCATTCCTCCATTGTCATAATCTAATACCCGGCCTGAAATAATATTACCCTCAACCGTTAAATAGTATTTTCTGTTGGGAGGGTTGATGTTTCCCTCTGGAAAATAAGGTACCATCTTAAATTCATTTCCTGCCTTGGTTATTCTGTAAAACATCGTCCATGAGTCATAGGGATCAGTTCCTTCTTCGATCCAAGCCCCTGCGATATTCATCTTAGCTTCTTCTAAAGCCTTCTGATTTTCCTTTACAACCTGCCTAGCTGTTTCCTCTTTGCGATATTCAATCTCATAAATTAATTCCTGGACAGCCTCAGCATCGGATGCATTGGGGGCTTTTTCAAGATAGATATTTAGATTTTCAATTGCCCTATCATACTGACCGGCTTTATCAAGAACAATGCCAAGATTATAGTAAGCTTCTACCAGATCAGGATCAGTTGCGATCGCCTGTTCAAATTCTTCAGCAACTCTTAAAAAACCCGACTAATCTTTAGCCATACTAACAGCTGTCCGCCCCCTTACCATAAATTTCTTTGCATCAGCTGTATTTTCTGCTGATAAAGCTAAACTATTAAATACGGCACATATAAAAAACAACATGCCTATTATTACAGCTTTATACCTGTTAGACATAACTCCTCCTTAGCGCACCACCAAATCCTATATAAACTTAAGTAATTTTAACCCTGTTTTTGGATCCAGATTTTTCCTGGCCTTAATACCCTTTAATTCAAATATAATTGCCTCAATTAGTAAAAATACCTTAGAGTCTTTCCTAATACACCCTGATAATGTTTTTTTGCCTTTGCCCAGGGTTCCATGGATATGTATTTCAGGCCCTTTTTGCCCCTTAAAAATAGTACCAATTCCTACTACTTCCCATGCATCCTTAAAGGTCTCCCAATGCGGCTTTGGTGGTATTTTAGGCCTTTTTGGGCCAGTAACAACATGACCCTCCCTCAAAGCCCCAATCAGCACCAAAACACCTGCTGAAATACGCTCCTTTTTGGCTAATTTCTTGAGTTCATCCAGCAAGACATCCCCATCATCAAATCTTGCTAAAATCACACGTTTTATCTGACCTTTAGTGTATTGCATATGAATCGTAATCCTCTCAAGGCAGCCTCACCCTTACCTAATTCTTTATAAAAATCACAAATCGTTTTCTTTCTTCTGAGACTTATCCTCTTTTTCTGAGCGATTCACTTCATCAGCGTAATTGAGCTGAAGGTTGGCCATGCCGTCTGAGATGATTCTTTCTTCGATATCGCTTAAGTTTCCTTTTGTTTTTTCCTTTAACATTGAAAGCAATTCAATGATCCCCTGCGCCGCTTCCAGGTTCTTTTCTATTTTACCTGTTAATTGATTCATGGTTTTCCCTAAATGCTGCATCCCTGAACTTACCAAAGCGGAAATATACTGAATAAACATAAATTCCGAAAACTCCTCTTTGCTGATCTTTTGAACTTCTTCTGCCATCGGTCCCTCCTATTATTCGCCTATGATCTTTACAAGAACCCTTTTATTGCGCCGGCCATCGAATTCGCCGTAAAAGATCTGCTCCCATGGCCCAAAATCAAGCCTGCCGCCTGTAATAGCCACTACGACTTCCCTGCCCATCAAGGTCCTTTTCAAGTGCGCGTCACCATTATCCTCACCGGTCAGATTATGTTTGTATTTTTTAATATCGTAAGGGGCGAGCTTCTCAGTCCATTCAAGAAAATCCTGGTGTAACCCCTTCTCATTGTCATTTATAAAAATACTGGAAGTAATATGCATGCTGTTTACAAGGCATAACCCTTCTTGTATCTTGCTTTTCCTGATGGCTGCTTCAACCTGCGATGTGATATTTACGATCTCGTACCGATTTTTTGTATTAAACGTGAGGTGTTCTGTATATGTCTTCATGTTACGCTCTCATGGCCTCCTGGTATGTTGACCTCAATCTATCGCGCATTTTTTGCGCATTTTTTTCTTTTCAGAACGCATCTTCTTGTCCCTGAGCATTTTTTCTTTGGCTCTTTTGGAACGTTTTCGCTTCTGACGCCTTATCTTTTCTCTTTTCTTCTCTTCCTCAGCTTTTCTACCCAGCATAAGCGATTCGATTTTATTAACCAGGATTCTCCTGGCAAGAAATCGATTCAAGGCCTGAGAACGTTCTTCCTGGCACTTGACCTCGATGCCTGTAGGCCTGTGCTTTATATAAACGCATGAGGATGTCTTATTGACCTTTTGTCCGCCCTTCTTGCTTGAGCGTATAAACTTCTCTTCTAAATCCGCTTCTTTTATGCCCAATGAACCCATTTTTAGCTTCAATATCTCTTCTTTGTCCATTATTTTATCTTATAAATTTGCTGAGAAACTGCGCAGAAAACCCCGCGATAGGCGGAAGTATTAATACGCTTATAAATCTTATAAAAGCAAATCTCCATCCGATTATACCTACTTCTATGGGTAGCCTGCTAAACGCCCACAGTGACCAGCCTGTCAAATAAGCCACCAATGTGCCCATGCTAGCTCCGGAACGCAATAGCCCTGCTACAAGCGGCATGCTTACATAAGGGCCTCCTGGCGTAAACGCGCCTGCTACCGTGCCGATCAATATCCCTTTTACCCCGGACTCATTCCCTATCCATTTTGCTATTGCCTCTTGAGGCAATAGCACCCGCACCATGCCAGCTATTATAAGCGCGAGAACGAGCAAAGGAAGTATCTGCAGGGTCATAACCATGGCCTCCCTCAAGCCATTTACATGCTCTCCCTTATAGTAGCCTATCAAAACCAGAACCACTGCCAGCACAGCCATGACTATAGTAGGCATCAGCATCTCAAAATCTCTCCTCTTGCTTATTGTCATTTTATCTTTTATCGGCCTGGATAACCTATTGGCTGTGTGAGTATTACTCTTTGATCATCTTTGAGGTTCATGATCTTGGCCAGAGATGATTTATCCACCCAGCCAAGGACAACTGTCGCCAATCCTTCAGACGCGCAAAAAAGATACACATTCTGGCTCATAAATCCTGTATCAATCGCTGAGGAAGATACCTTATCTTCGTCATTGCCGTCTATTTTTGAAAAATCAGCAACATATATGAGGTTTAAAGGAGCGGTTTGCGTAAAAGATTGAAGCCCTGTAAATTCGCGAATATCTTTAGCCATGACAGGGTCCAAGATATGTTTCCCGGCATTGTATAGGTATAGTCCTTTTTTCATAGCTACATATATATCGATCTCCTGGCTATTCTTTGCTGTGGGAGCGGTGCGCTTTCCCGAATCAGGCCTGTTCACCCCTGAAGCAGCCCATAAAAGATCAGAGATGATCTCGAGTGGCAGTTCTTTTTCGCTGAATTCTCGGGCGCTCTGCCTTTTTTTAAGCGCCTGCGTCAATGATTTTCCCTCTTCAATCTGAGGACTTAAAAGCTCTATAGGCCGTAATTCTTCAGCAAAGGCAATAGAATTAGCCCCTAAAAAAATCAACAGCGCCGCAATGCTGATTAAAATCTTATTTCCATTCATCTTACACCGAATTTAGTATCTTAAAAGCGATGTCATTATTTGAAGTTGAAAATACCACCTTTGCCGCGCATCCTGATGAACAGGTCGTGCAATAAAAATAATCAATATTGATTCCATTGCCGGCAAGTAGTTCAGAAATATTCTTCAATGTCCCTGGCCTGTTCTCAAGCTCTACGACAATGACTTCTCTCTCCTCGATATACTCATACCCGTTATTAACTAACTTTTCGATTGATTTTTGATTATCATCAGTTATAAATACCAGCATGCCTTCTGTGCCGGACCGATTCGAATAGCCTGCTATTGTCTCCACGTTTATGCCGTGATCTACCAGAAATGACATCATGCGTGCTACCGCGCCTACCTCATTCTTGGTTCCTACGTTGATCTCCTTTGTCCTTACCATATTTTTAATCACACAGCCCTCCTTTAAAAAAAAGTGTTTACGCTCTATTTATTATAGTACCTATTTTACACCTCTTGAGATTGATAGTCAATGACACATCGACACTTTGCTTAAAATCCAGACAAAAAAAGACCCGCGAGTAATTTCCGCGGGCCTTAATTTTTTGCCAGTTTATATCTTTACTACGTTCTGGGCCTGCTTTCCCTTAGGTCCTTCAGTTATCTCAAACTCAACTGCCTGGCCTTCAGCTAAAGTCTTAAAGCCATCTCCCTGGATTGCGGTGTGATGTACGAATACATCCGCGCCTTCTTCAGGTGTTATGAACCCAAAACCTTTCTGGTCATTGAACCACTTTACTGTTCCTTTTGCCATTATCCACTACCTCCTTTCCTTAAGATTATAGTAAACAATGGCAGAAAAACGAAAAACCGCAAGGCGATTTCTTTATTGCCTTACGGCTAAAGACATCCTACTCACTTATTTACTACTTGAATACTAATTGTATATGTTATTTATTATATGGCAAACCCTTCCGCTTGTCAAGCTAAATTATTGCGAATTACGGGAATTACGAATTACTGTGAATTATGGCGAACTTATTGTTGCTCTTCCGGTTGTAAAGTTATAATAGTTCTTAAGTGGGGGTAAATCAACTATTCGCTAAGAACTGTTTTATTTGATCGTGGTTACCGGCTAACGTTGCTATACACCTATCACCTTCCTTGCGGATGATGATTCGGATATTCTTTTCAACGCCAGCTTCGTAATAAGGACCTCTTAGTTTCTTATAAAAAAAATTAGAAACCATTTTCTGGGCTTCTAACAAACTACACCCGGCAGAATAATAAACATCTAAGGCCCCTCTAATATTAATCCGACCACCTTCTTTTGCTCCGAACCCAAACGTTTGGCGTTTCTATTAAAAGATGGCCGATAATAAAGTTTGTATGGCACTTATTTCCCTCTTTTAAGGCTGTCTGTGAATTTTTTGGTAACTCTTTTTTCTTTACCCTTTTCTTTCTTTGACAGAACTTCCAATTTTTCATAGATATCATCAGAAAATTCAACTCTCTTTACCTCAAGCGGAATAAGCTCGATTTTGTCATTAGCAACTTCCACCTCAAACATAGCGCCTTTTCTAAGTCTCAATACGTCCGTTATCTTTTTAGGTATTGTTATCTGATTTTTTGCTGTCATAGTGACTGTCATCTTCCTCACCTCCCAACATAAGTATATCACGAAGTAAGGAATTCGTCAATACAGAAAGTAAGGAATTACTAAAAATGGGGGGGCAATACCTGTTTCTCTTCCCTCTCTCCTCGCCTGCCCTCCCCCCTATTATCATAACCCCTGCTTGTCATTCCCGCGCAAGCCAGTGGCCTTGCCCTCGGCTTCGCCGAGAGGCGAGCCGCTAGGCAGGCGGGAATCCATTGCTCCTTCCTTATATAAGACACAGGAGGCGTCTATTTTCTTTCAGATTATTTTAGGAAATTTTTAAAGGCAGGTAAAATTATCTACCACTACTTTAGCAAAATATAGCCAAGCGAGAGAATCCCAAGGATAATGACCACCAACCCCATAATACGCGTGTTCCTTATCTCCTTCTCCATAGATATGGGCTCTATTTTCCAGTTAAAAGGCCGGTAAAGAGCTATTTGCATATCTATGATCTTTTTTGGTTTCCAGGCGATCAGGCCGCCAAAGAAAACCACTATAACCGTAATCGTAAGCTGAACGCAAAATTCGCAGATCATCCATCCGCAACAGGAGCATTTTGTAAATAAATTTAATACAGGACAATTCATTTTACACCCTCCATTTTGATACTGGAATCATAGCAGTTGTAACTCTAACATCTATAAACTGTTATAATACAGTAAGACGTCCCCAGTTAGCCTATTTGGGGAGTTACGCTACGGTATCCTTGAATCTTTTGATCAATGCCTCTATCCCGGATATAGTGTAAATACGCGATATCTCGTTTCTCATGGGCTTTGCCCCCTCAAAACCCCTTGTGTACCATATGAAAAACTTTTTGAAATGCGCTACGCCTCTTATGTCCCCATAAAAATCACACAATAGCCTTAAATGAAGCCTCATGGTCTTGATAAGTTCTTCTAGAGACGGCCTTGGCAAAAGCCTGCCGCGCTCCAGATATTCTTTGATTTCTCTGAAGAGCCACGGGTTACCCAAGCTGCCCCGCGCAACTGCCACCGCGTTACACCCTGTCTCGTCAAACATCTTTTTTGCCAGTTCCGCGCTCAATATATCCCCGCTTGCTATAAGAGGTATCTTTAGCTTCTTCTTTATACTGGCTATTGCCCCGTAATCCACTGTGCCGCTGTAACCCTGCTCCTTTGTGCGGCCATGGACAAAGATGGCCCCTATTCCAGATTCCTGACAGGACAAGGCAATGTCACTAGCCTTTGAAGCATTATCCCATCCCAATCGTATCTTTACTGAAACAGGCCTGTCGCAATTTTTAGTTATAAGCTCTAAAAGACTGGCGAGTTTTTTTCTGTCCTTTAACAATGCCGCGCCCTCGCCCCTGGAAGTAACTTTTCTTTGCGGGCAAGCGGCATTAAAATCCACTATGTCAAAGTCCATACCATGGAGTCTTTCAAGAGACTTCATGATATATCCTTCGTTCGCGCCCAGGAGCTGTATGCCCAGAGGCCTGTCATCCTTGTCAGTCTTCATCATCTTGAAGGTCTTTTTGCTTGAATGAGCCAGGGAGCGGCAATTGATCATCTCGAGGAAACAAAACTCACAGCCGAACCTGCGGTTAAGGATTCTGAACGGGTAGGAACTTATACCTGCGAGAGGCGACAGGATAACCGAGGTTTTTAATTTTAAGAGCATTTTATCTTCGCTGAAGGACCAGTTCGCTCTTTTCAGTATCTATTCTAAAGACAAAATTATCCAGAAACGACATGCCTAAAAGCCCTGTTTCTTTTTCTCCCGCGCTGTCCAGCACAATGGCCCTGATATTGCTGGCCCTGGCCCTTCCAAGCCTTACTTCCTTTAGATTTACAGCCCTGCCTGTGACCATGCGGCCATCAGCCAGCTGGCACGAGACCTTTTGCCCCTGATTAGTCCGTATACCGAGGCGTTTGGCAATATCAGCGGATATCTGCGTGTCTGTACAGCCTGTATCAAGGACCAGTTTTGTCTTTACTCTCCTGTTTAAAACTGTGTCCACATAAAGACTGTTACATTTCTTGTCGAGCCTTACCACTTCTTTGCCCACAGCCATATTTACCACTGTCTTGACGCCCTTGCCTGCGACCTTTGCCGTGCCCACAGCCACCTTGCCGACTACCTTGCCTGTTACAAACGCTACCTTGCCCGTAGCGCCAAGGACTTTTCCAGTAGCCTTAAGCGCTGTACAGCCTGTTAATAAAAACGCGGCTAAAATAAAAAATACAGTGGATTTTTTCATTGTTTAATAAAATACCTGACCGTAATAAGCGCTCAGGGATTTAAATGCCCTGGCCGTGGCAACCCATAAAAAATAACTTATAATAGCCGCTATGATGGTTATGATCAGTTTGGTGTTGCGGCTGAAACGCGGGTTTGCCCATACCAGGGGCAGGGCCAGAGGCCCAACGCATAAAAATAAAATAATAATCGTGGAGTTTTTAAAAAACCAGCTGATCTTTTGTTTTTTCTTTAAAAACTCCCCGCAAAACCTGCACTTTAAAGCGCCATCCTGGATCTCTTCAGCGCAATATGGACATTTTTTCATCAGCGGTTCTTGATCTTAAATATCCTGATCTTTGCCATGCGCCCTCCTTCTTTATTCTAAAAAGTATACACCATGCGCGGCATAATTGCAAAAAGACTGGCAAATAGCCTATAGATATACGCTATATTTGAGGTGACCAAACAGTGATAATTTGGTGACAAAATTAGCGTTCTTACAAACCTAACCAAAAACTCTATTTGGGGATTTATCGACGGTAAAGTGTCAGGAGCGTATGAGCGCAAGCTCATGTGGGTTCAACTCCCACCTTCCGGGGGATTTTATATCAATTTATCTACTTTGCTAATACCTCTTCTATCTTAAGGACAAAATCTTTAGCGTCTTCTATAATCCACTCCGCATCATCATTAGTGAGGATTTCAACACCATATTGCTCAACAACTCTCTCTTCCTGTGCCTTTTCTAATGTATCGGCGTACTTTTGCTCAAGATGTTTCGCTTTTTTAATGTAGTTAATATATTCTGGCGCGACTTTTCCCTGCTCAACATAGAATTTCTTAAAAGCGGCTATTGCGCAATAATGAGCTGTAGCGCGAATACCAATATTAAACAATGCGGCTAAAGCCGCGTGATACATAGCGTAATATCCGCAGATTATCGTCCAGTCAAATAAATCATTGTCAAACATCATTTTCATTGCGCGGAGATTGCGGTGCGACTTATCAATATGCTGCTTTGCTCTATCAACGTTGACAGGCACCTTTTGCAGATTCGGCTTGCCTTCTTTGGGATGAAAACATACGCGCAAAGTTTTCTCGATATTCCTAGGCATTAGATTTTGCCTCCCTCTCTAATTAACTGCCAAAACAAAAACTCATTATATAAAATCACTCTATCTTTCCAGAGTTCATCATAGAACTCAGTTCTTTTTCTGAAACCATCTACGAATTTTTCTGTTGTAGTGCTTATCGGCCTTATCTCCAATAACGGGCCAACGTCTACTTTTGCTTTATTCAATATCGGCGTCACTTCATTCTCTTTACCTGAAACAACCGCCAGCATATCTACATCGCTTTCTTTAGTCCAATCGCCTCTTGCAACCGAACCGAAAAGTATGACTATCTGGATTTTTTTGTTGGATAAATCTACTATTGCCTCGGAATATTTTTGCAATAATCTGGCGATCTTCTTATTTTTGCCATAAAAATCTCTTTTCTTCTCCAGCTCTAAATATTCGAATATTTTCAGAAGCGCTTCGTTTTCAAGATTAGGTTTAAAAAACACCATATTGGACGCTTCCCGTCTTTTAAACATATCTTCCTTCACGAATAAGCGCATCGAGTTATCCACATTGCTAAGCGAAACTCCGGATAACCTAACCACTTCCCTCAGATGCACTTCTTCAAAAGGATTTTTAAAAAACACCCCGAGAATTTTTTTCCTTTGGATTGGTATCAGCATATTATATCTCCTGTTCTATTGTATAGTACAACTGTTCTATAAGATAGAACAGTTACGGACGTCTGTCAATATAAATTTGTAGAAAAATTCCCTGGCACGCTTCTGGCACGCAAAGTGTCAAAAACGAGTCAATCTGAATTCCCTGTCACGCCGGGAATGTTAGATAGGCCTTGATCACTAAAGTAAAGTGATCGGCGTAGGTCTTTGCTTTTTTGTCTCCTACCCCGAATACTGTGGCAAACTGTTCTTTTGTGGTGGGTCTGATCGCGGCCATATCTTTCAAGGATTTGTCGCCAAAGATTATAAACGCCGGGACACCCTGCCTCATGGCAAGTTCCGCCCTTTTCTCGCGCAAGAGTTGAAAGAGGTCATGGTCTATGCCCTGCCATTCTTTTTCTTTAAGCTCTCTGCTCTTTTTCGCGATCTCTTTCTTCTTCTGGGCCATAAGTGGTTTTACAAGCACGGGCTTTATATCCCCCCTCAAGACCTTTATTCCGGATTCTGTCAGTGAAAGCGTAGAGTATTCTCCCTCTCTCACAAGAAAATCCTGGCCTATCATTTGATCTATCATGTAACGTATAAATTCGAGCGATTGACCTGCCATTGCGCCGAACCTGGAAAGATTATGATGCCCCCTTTTTTCTATGTTATCGCTTAGATGCCCCTTTAGTATGTTGGCTATGTGGCCTGCTCCAAAACCGAAAGAGATATCCTGAGTAGCCTCGTACACGGAAAATAATATATCCTGACCTATCTTTAACGGGTCATCTACCATATCAAATTCACCCAGGCAATAATCGCATGCCTCGCATGAATCTTTTTCATATACCTGATTGAAATAGTCAGCGATCCCGTTGTGCCTGCACTGGGGCTTTGAACAAAAGTGGTAGATCGTATTAAGTTTCGCGATAAGGGTGTCCTGATTTGAAGACTTCTCTGAAAGGAATTTCCAGACGCGGTAGTCATTGCCCCCAAAAAACATGTAGCAATAGGACGCCAGGCCGTCTCGTCCGGCGCGGCCTGTTTCCTGGTGATAATACTCCAGGCTCTTGGGCATGGCGGCATGTATGATAAAACGTATATTTGAACGGTCAATGCCCATACCAAAAGCGACCGTGGCCACTATTATATCGATCTCCTCGCTGACAAACTTATCCTGATTCTCATGGCGCGTCTCATCCGTAAGTCCGGCGTGATAAGGTAAGTTTTTAAATCCAAGCTTATTGAGTTTTTCTGATATTGTATCTACGTCGTCCCTGCGCAGGCAATATATAATACCTGGTTCGTCAGCGTGTTTTTTCAATGTATCTGTGATCTGCTTTATGATACTGGTGCGTGGCACCATTCTGTAGGTGAGATTAGGGCGGTCTACAGGGGCGATGTGTATACTGGCGTTATCGAAGCTGAGCTGGGCCACGATATCATCCCTCACCTCTTTTGTGGCAGTGGCGGTAAACGCGTGAACGCTTATATAAGGGAATATTTTTTTAATGACCTTGAGATTGCGGTAATCCGCCCTGAAATCATGTCCCCAGTGGCTTATGCAGTGCGCCTCGTCTATTACAAAAAACGCTATCGGGATAGAGCTTAAAAGCTCTATAGTCCCCTCGCCCTGCAGTCTCTCAGGCGAGATATACAGGAGTTTTATTTTTTGTTCGGAAATACGCTCTATTATCTTTCTTTGCTCTTTCGGTGACAGGCTGGAATTCAGGTATTCCGCGGCTATACCCATGTCTTTCAGCGCGTCCACCTGGTCTTTCATCAGGGATATGAGAGGCGATATGACAACTGCCATGCCGTCTTTAATAAGCGCGGGCAATTGAAAACAGAGGGATTTTCCGCCTCCTGTGGGCAGGATTGTAAGGCTTTCTTTGTCCTCCATGATAGAGTGGATGATCTCTTCCTGCATGGGCCGGAAAGAAACATAGCCCCAGTACTGCTTTAATATGTCCAGCATTTGTTCAGAGGTATATTGCATCGCTATATTATAAAGGAAAACCAAGACAGGTCAATATCTTTCCATGCTTAAGGTATGTCTTTCAGGAGCAGATTTTCTGGTGATTTTTCGATGAGCCTGCCAAGGTCTCTGACGCTTTCTGTGATCCTGTCAAAGCTGGCAGTCTTTCTGATAGGGACATCGTCGTTGCCTCTGTGCTCCAAGGCGTCGATTACATATTTCACGGTCAATAGATTTATATCCCTGCCGGGCTGGTATGTGACTACCTTATCGTTGTCCTTTACCTCAGTGACAAGCCCTGCCTCCGCAAGATTAAACAATATGTCCCTGGCAAGCCTGATAGGGATCTCAAGTTCCGCGGAAATTTCAACCCCGCTCCATAGCCTTTCGCCCCTGGAAAAATTCTTTACAAGCAGGTGCATGATATTCAGGGTAAGGAGCTTCTTGAAAGATTGACTGATAAGCAGGCTGTCAGGCTCAAATTCATATGTGTCAACGTTCTGGTGGGCAAAAGATATCTCAGCGCCAAAAAGAACCACGATCCAGCTCACCTGAAGCCACACAAGAAATAATGGTAACGCGGCAAAGCTACCGTAGATGGCATTGTACCTGCTGGCGCCTATCTGGAATGTTATATATGCCCACTGCACCAGCTGGTAAGCAGTGCCTGCTATGACGCCTGCTATGACGCCTGATCTAATATTGACCTTAGTGTTAGGCATAAAGACATATATAAAGCTGAACAACGCCCATATTACGCAGTACGGCAGGAATTTCAATGACAGGTATATCGTAGGCGCGATTACCCCCAGTATTTCAATCTTGTCGACTATGATCTTTGCATGTCCGGCAATCGCCACAGTGACGCTAGAGGCCATTATAAAGAGTATCGGGCATATGAGCATCATAGAGAGGTAATCGCTGAACTTACGGCCGAAATTACGAGCCTTTTTCACTCCCCAGATATCATTAAAAGACTTTTCTATATTACTTAGAACATTTATAACTGCCCAGAACAGGATCGCAACGCCTATCCCGGCTATCATCCCGCCCTTTGTATTTTCGAGGAGGGATTTTGAAAAATTTATTATCTGCCCCATGACCTCTGTCTGGCCTGGGAATTTGTCAATAAGCTGGTGTTCGAGAAGTTTCTCTAATCCAAAACCCTTGGCTATGCCAAATGCCATAGCCGCGACAGGCACTATGGAAAGAAGCGAATAAAAGGTCAGGGCCGATGCCCTGAGCTGGCATTTGTCTTCATTGAAACCGCGGATCACAAGCAGGGCTATCCTGAAGTGCTTTATCAAAAAAGACCTGCTCCTTGATAACTTATGTAGCTGTATCCGCCATATCTCAACTGTGATAAAATGCATTATTCTGGATATCATCTTTTATCCTTTTTTTTGCCGTCCTTCCCTACTGATATCCTGCCAAGGTCTATGCCCAGGTCCTGCTCCCTGAGGCTCCTCATGTCAGCTGCCGCGCCTCTTACCTCATCCAGCTTGAGATCCAGGTCCTGAATGGTCATCTTAAATCCTATTACGTCATCCTGAAGATTCTCTACCATATAAGTAAGCTTGTCTATCTTCAACCCCTCTATCTCGCCCTTCAGATCAGCCAGAGACTGCCTGTATCTCCTCTCCCAGCTTTTCAGGTCTTCCTTTGTCTTTTCGATAGAAGCCAGGAATTTCGCGCGCTCCATCCTGTTTTCGTCCATAGCATTTTCTAACCTGATGTAAAAATTCTTCATGTCATCCTGGATCTTTCCGTATTTCTGCTCTGTCTGTTTTTCCATGTCAGATGTTTTTTGTTTATATTCCTTGTAAACAAAATATCCAACCCCATAGCCGCCGACCATAGAAACCAATAAAATCACTATTAAAAATCTTGTAATAGTATGCCCCTGTTTCATCAAACTCTCCTTATATAAGCGCACCTGGCGCGGCCCCACCATGTCTTGTGCAGCACATTGTGTATCGGAACGCACAGAACAGGCTCTCCTTTGATTGTCTTTCTCAGGCCAAAGCGCTGCTCGTATATATCGCACGCATAGAGCCCATCAGGAGTTTTCTCCAGGTGTTCGCATGGATCGCCATCCAGCATGCCGCAGCACGCGCCGCACCTATTACATAGGGCCTCGTGCTCTTGGTATTTCTTAAACAGTGTCTCGCTATAACGCTCTTCATCTGTCATATCTCAGGCCCGCCAAGGCAATGTATAGATTATAAATTACTAAGTCCGATTATTCAACACCTTTCTGACTTATTTAATAAAAAAGCCCGGTCATTATAAATGGCCGGGATTTTTATTTATTGATATTGTTAAGATCCTTCGTCCGCCTGAGGCGGACTCAGGATAAATTCGCACGATAACTTATGCTCCTTTTAGTCGCGTAAGTTATGTGCTCATTTAATTTACCGCCGCGTTAAAAAAATGGTGTTTGTAGCCTCCTAGTTCTTTTATCAACTCACCTATATACACAAAATTCAAACCTAAAAATTTTATACCAGCCTCAAAACACCTTTTACTTCTATCTGCTGTCCTCGTTATCCAGATTACCTCCCCTCGGCATCTTGCGCTGACATTCGAATTCATCTTGTATATCTCAAGCTCTAACACAGTGCCTGGCTCCAGCTTTCTGAATAGCGACATCCTGATTCCTCCGCCGCTAATATTTTTAGTAGTAGCATAGTGTTCTACAGTGCTTCCTTCCGGGCAATATTTCACTGCCACAATACCATCTATCCGGTCAAACATTCGCCTATCCACATCACTCTGCATGCTTAACCTCACTATCTACTAAAAGTATACCACAGAAAAGGCTTACTTTCAAACAAGGCGGGCAGATTCTTTTTTTCATACTTTATAATCTTTTGTAAAGGCCTATCAGCTCGGTATTATCAAGGATATGGCCTTCCATACGTCTCTTTTTCTATCCAGTCCATGTAAGGCCTGTGACCACCTATTACAGGGACCGCGATTATCTCAGGGCACTCATAAGAATGTATTGAACTGACAAGCTTGATGACTTTATTTAATAAGGTCTTTTTAGTTTTCACTACAATAAGACATTCTTTTGCCTTTTGTTTTTTGCCCTGCCACCAGAAATATGATTCTATGTCTTTTATCAAGTTAGCGCAGGCCACAAGCCGATTTTTAAGCAAAATACCCGCGATCTTTTTAGCTTCTTTTTTATCCGCGGCTGTAATAAATATGATGATGCCTTGCATGTTATTTTTTAGGGGAATTTATAATATCGAATATGGTTCTTATAATGGCCTCTTCCGGCCTTATCTCTTTCTGTTGTCCTGATTCATCAGATGGCGGAGCGCCGCCTGAATCCTCTCTTTGAGTCTGGGTTTCCTGCTTAGTCTCAGCGGATCCTGATTTTTTAAAGAGGCTTTCGAGGAGTTCCTGGCCTTTTGAAACAGCTAACTTCTGTATTACATAATCCAGGTCTGGCCTGACAGAAATACCGGGCAATTTTCCTCCGATATCTACAGGCATTGTTATCATGCCCTGTGAGTTTTGCAGATAGGCAAGTTCCCTGACAGCTCCAACAAAGGCCTCTGAAAGATCTTTTGGAATAAAAATATCCGAGTGAATCGCTATGTCTCTGTTCAGGCCCAAATAACCGCTCCCCAAAAGATAAAAAGCATCTGATTCTATGCGGGCCTTTTGAAATATGAACCTGCCGTCCTGGACATTGAAGTCGAGTTTTATCGGTTTAAAAGCCGTGTCTTTCTGTTTCAGCAGTTCTTTATAGCTGTCAGGCAGTTTTTCCTTTAACTTGGCCACAAGACCAGGCAGCATATTAAGTTTGTCTAGCGCCACTGTAAGGACATTCATATCTTTCAACATTGCTTTGCTTAAATCAATAGTACCGTCCGCTGCCAGAGTACTAAGCATAGCCTCGCCTGTGAAACCTTTGGTTTTGGAATGCGCTATTAAGCCGAATATACCTTCAAACCCTGGCCTCCCTGGGACAGGATCAGGCAAAAATTTCGCCACGTCTATATCCTTTAATGTAATATCAATATCCGCCCGCTGGCCAGATACTATATCCTCTATCGCGCCTTTTGCTGAAAAAGAACCTTTACTAAGCAAACCTGTAAGTTTTTGAATTAACAGATCTCCGGCCTTTGACTCAACCTTCAAGTCTATTGACTTCAAGGTTTCTGTTATTGGAAGGATGGTTACCGAGCCATCTGACAATGTTAATAGCGCGTTAAAATCGTAGATCTCTTTTGGATCAAGATCGAGTTTCGCGGAGCTGATGACAAGATCACCTGCTATTTCTTCGTCAATATACTGACGCGCGATATCTGCCAGCCCAAAGGCTGTCAGGGCCTCCATTACATTTAATTTGCCAAGGTTAGCCGTTAATTCTAAATTTTTAAGATAGGGTTTGCCCGAGGTCATCTCTGGATATATTGTCGCTCTGATGCCTATATTCTCAACCCCCCTGCCAAATGCCGAGAGCCTTGCTTCAATGCCGGCAGGTCCGTACAATGAGACATTTTTTATAACAGCTTCTATGATCTCTATCTTGAGATCTATTGGAAGCCGTGATCTTCGATCTATATATCTAACGCTGGAATCTTCTATGGATATTGATTCTGCCAGAAATTTCAGGGCGCCCGCGGCCGCGACCCCGGTATCTATGTTAGCGGGTTGGCCGCCTTTGGCCTGAGACAAGGTTATCAATGAATCTTTATCAATGACTATCTCAAGCCCTCTCAACTTGAGTCTCTCTACCTCTATGTCTTTTTTCAGGAGGGGCATCAGCTTGAGGCTCGCGTCTATTGAACCCGCGCTCAGAATAATATTGTCCCAAGATTCACCCTTGTCTTTTATCGCTAGACCATCGAGCCTGAAAGCCAGGCCCGGAAAAACATTCAGAGATATATTTCCT
>JAHIEN010000062.1 GCA_018901615.1 Candidatus Omnitrophota bacterium
CTTTTAGACAGTATTTTGGCGGTTTTTAAAAGGGCGAGAACTGTCCGAGTCCGCCTGAGGCGGATAAGTTTTCTCGCCCCCGACAAAATGCTGTCTAAAAGGCGGCCCCAAGTAGATTCAGAACAAGCGGGGTAAATCTTCGACTGAGCGAGCAGGGTTCCTCATGCGCTTAGAGCGTAACGTAGCTATTCGAGTAGTACATCCAAAGTTAAGATTATAATTGACGGGAGGGGCTTTTTGGAATACACTTATCCTGTATGAGGCATATATTTTATATATTGATGATAGGGGCGTTTCTGGCAGGGTGCGTATCGCAGGAATATAATACTGCCACAGGCAAGCAGGATATCATGTTTATAAGCACTGACAAAGAGATAGATATAGGCCGCCGCATAGCGGAAAGCCTGGAGAAAAATCCAGAAGTCAAGCTTGACCCTGACCCCCTGATGACAAAGCGCGTAAGCGACATAGGCGCAAAAATAGCTTCTGTTACAGACAGGAAAGAGGTAAACTACACGTTCAGGGTCATAGACGATGACGATGTGAACGCGTTTGCCCTGCCCGGCGGTTATGTGTTTATTTTCAGAGGGCTTGTGGAAAAGACAGAGTCTGATGATGAGCTTGCCGGTGTAATGGCCCATGAAATGGCCCACGTTGTTGCCAGGCATTCCATAAAAAGACTCCAGGGCGGCCTGGGGTATACTATACTCCAGATATTGATGGTAGTCTCGGGTACCAGTGAAGGGAGAAATATTAACGCGGCCTTTGGCCATCTTCTTATGTCATATTCAAGGGAAGACGAGGCGCTTGCTGACAAGATGGCGATCAAATATCTTAGAAGATCCGGCTATGATCCGTTTGCCATGCTGAGTTTTTTGGATAAGCTTCAACAAGTGCACAGAGAGCAGCCTATAAGGCCGTATTCAAGCTACCGTTCTCACCCTCATATAGCTGACCGTATCCGTATGGTAAAACAGGAATTGACAGGAGAAATAGGCTTCAGCGATTATATGAATAAACCGATAGAATATTGATATCTGTCTATCGTCAGGCAGGAGGGATGCACGATGTCAAAGAGATACGATTTTACCGCAGAAGACCCATGGCGTATTTTCAGGATCATGTCTGAGTTTGTGGACGGGTTTGATGAGCTCTCAAAGATAGGCCCGGCCGTTACTGTATTCGGATCAGCCAAGACAAGGCCCGGAGATAAATATTATAACCTGGCTGAAAAGACAGCGGCGCTTTTGTCTAAAAACGGGTTTGCTGTTATTACAGGCGCTGGTCCTGGTATCATGGAGGCAGCCAATAAAGGCGCTAAAAACGCGAAAGGCAGCTCTATAGGCCTTAATATACAGATGCCTGTAGCGCAAAAACCAAACAGATTCATAACCAAGCTTCTGGATTTCAGATATTTCTTCTGCAGAAAAGTCATGTTTGTAAAATACGCGAAGGCTACCGTGATATTTCCGGGCGGCTACGGCACGATGGATGAGTTTTTTGAATCAGTGACGCTTATTCAGACAGGGCGCACAGAAAGATTCCCTGTTATTCTCGTGGGAAGCGAGTACTGGAAAGGCCTTATCGACTGGGTGAAAAAAGACATGTTAAAAGAAGACCGCATTGACAAAAAAGACCTGGGAATATTCCGTATAGCTGATACCGCGGAGGACGTCCTCAAGATAATAAAAGAGTTTTATTCAAAATAAGGCTGGCTTGGTGTATAATCAGAGCATATGAAACACAAGTTCATCAATGAGTTCAAAGAAGGCGAGACAGTAGAGTCTGTTTATCTCGTAAGAGAAAAGTCTTTTGACACGGCAAAAAACGGCTCGTCCTATATCGCGCTTGAACTTATTGACAGGACAGGCATGGTCAATGGCCGCAAATGGGACGCGGCAAAGAGCGCCTTTGATTCTTTTAAAGTAGACGATTTTGTAAAAATAAAAGGCAAGGTCGAGATCTACAGGAAATATCCTCAGCTCAACCTCGATTCGATCTCAAGGATAGAAGATCTAGCGATAGATATATCGCATTATGTTCCGACTGTCAATGGGAACAGAGACGAAATGTTTAATGCCTTTCTCTCTATCATAGGCAATGTAAATAATCCCCACCTGAAATACTTGTTGGACAACATCTTTTCAAATAAGGATGTCATCTCTAAATTTAAAGACGCGCCAGCCGCTACGGATTTTCATCACCCGTACCTGGGAGGGCTTCTGGAACACAGCCTATCATGCGTTGAATTGGCGAATCTTGTCGGGGATCGCTATCCTGACATAGATATTGATCTTCTGGTTTGCGGCGCGGCATTGCACGACATAGGAAAGATGGAAGAGCTTTCATATAAAAGGAGTTTTTATTATACGGATAAAGGAAGGCTTGTAGGTCATATAGTTCTGGGCGTGAATATGGTCAATGAAGAGATAAGCAAGATACCTGACTTTCCAGAGGAGCTGAGAAACCTGATCCTTCACATCATACTCAGTCATCACGGTGAACACGAATGGGGTTCGCCCAAGAGGCCCATGTGTATCGAGGCCATAGCGCTTCATCATATAGATAATCTGGACGCCAAGATCAATGGCTTCAGGCAGTTTGTCGGCGCGTACAATGACCCGCAGTCCAACTGGACAAAACACAGCAAGATGTTCAAGGAATTTCTTTTCAAACGCGTAGTACTTAAAAACAGGGAGGTGGCGCATGAAGAAAAAGAAGAAGCCTAAGAAAAAGGCCGCGAAGACCAGGAAAAGGCCTGTGAAAAAGGCTAAAAAGAAGATGGTCGTAAAAAAAGCAAAGCGCGGGACTGTCAAGACGAAGAAAAAGGCGGGAAAACTGACACCATCTATGAAGGTCATTGCTTCAGGCTCGTCTCTGGAAGAGGTAGGGGTCATCACTCATTATTTTCCACATGTTGAGGCAGCGGTTGTAAAAATGACCAAGGGATCCCTGATGGTAGGGGACGAGATCATAATAAAAGGCCATACCACTGATTTTAAAGAAAAGGTCGACTCAATACAATTGGAACATGTCCCGATTACAAGCGCGTCAATAGGCCAGGAGATAGGGTTAAAGGTAAAGACCAAGGTCAGGGAGCACGACATAGTCTATAAAATCGTGTGAAGTCCTAACTTGACAATTACTGCATTGCACAAATTGTCAACTTAGGGGGTTGAAATTAGATTAAAGTATGGTATACTTTTGTTGAAGCCGATAAAGTTAAAGATAAGCCTGTTGATTAGGCAAAGCCGGATCGTGCGACGCGATCAATCTTTATCGGCTTCTTTTTTTATCCGCGTATGGTAAAGCGCATCAGTAAGACAGGGCTTGGCGTAATCGAGTTTAACGACTCTGATTCAAAGGTAAATGTGCTCTCGGCCGTAAATCTTGATAAGCTCGAGAGCATCCTGACAGAAACCTCTTTAAACCCCAACGGCGTAAAAGCCGTTTTTTTTATCAGCGCCAAAAAAGACATATTTATAGCCGGAGCGGATATTAAAGAACTTGCTTCTATCAGGACAAAAGAATCCGCGCTTAGGCTCTGCGCAAAAGGCCAGGCAATATGCAACAGGATCGAACAGCTTCCTTTTACGACATTTGCTGTTGTGGACGGGGCGTGTATTGGCGGCGGCCTCGAACTGGCGCTTTCCTGCGACTATATACTCGCGACTGCTAACAGGAAGACCAGGATAGGTTTTCCTGAGGCAAGACTTAAGATCAGCCCTGGTTTTGGCGGTGTGCACCGCCTTAAAGAGAGGATAGGCGTAAAAAAAGCAGCCCGACTGATAGAGACAGGTCAGCTTTTAAGCGGCCGTGAGGCGAAAAAGACAGGTATTGTAGACAGGCTGATTTCTGAACGGACAGCCAGCGACTATAAAAAACTATCGGGTTTTGCTGGATGGCGCAAAAGGTCCATCCCTGAAGCAAGACATGAATTTGATATACAGGAAAGAGAGGCCCTTGCTGAAAAGATAGTACAGGCGCCGGCGAAGAACGCTTTATCCGCCTTTCTTATGGTAACAAAATATAAAAATCACACGTTAGCGGAAGACGATGCGGAGCATGGTTTGAAGAGCTGCGCTATAATAGGCGCTGGCACCATGGGCAGGGACATCGCCTATCTTGTGAGCTCGACAACAAGGCTGACTGTAAATATCATTGACGTAAACGAGATTGTTTTAAAAAATGCCAGGATTTATATAGACTCTATTTATAGGGAAGCTGTAAAAAAAGACATATTAGCCCGCAATGAGGCAAGGAAAGGGCGCGATAGGATCTCGTTCAATAAGTCAGGGCTGGAAGATTGCGATATAGTGATAGAGTGCGTGCCAGAAGATCTTCAACTAAAGAAACAGGTCTTCCTGGATATAGAGAAAAAGCTCAAGCCCGATTGCGTAATAGCCTCTAACACGTCATGCCTGTCTATCGAGGAGCTTGGAAGGTCTCTGACCAGGCCAGGGCGCTTTATAGGCGCGCATTTTTTTAACCCTGCGTACAAGATGAAGCTTGTTGAAGTCGCGAGAGCGGGTTTTACTGACAGTATTACCGCGAATAAAATCAGAGGGTTTTTACAGGCAATGCGGCGTACTCCTGTGATGGTAAAGGATAGTCCGGGTTTTTTGATCAACAGGATGCTTTTACCGTATCTTAACGAGGCGGCCTTTATGATAGAGGAAGGTTTTTCAAGCAGGGACATAGACTCAGCCATGGTTGATTTTGGCATGCCAGAAGGCCCTATTGAACTGATAAAAGACATTGGCATGGATACGACTTATAAGGCGAGCATGGTCCTGAGAGACAGGTGCGGCAGCCGGATAAAGGTGGCCGAATCTCTTAAGTCATGGACTGAAACTAAAAAAATATCGAGTGGAAAAACAGTAAAGCAGGCAGAAAATAACACTATTGTCCAGCGGCTGCTCGAGCCAATGAAGAGAGAAGCTGAGTTGTGCGCGAGCGAAGGAGTAGCGGATAATCAGGAGGTCATTGACCTGGCGTTATTACTGGGCGCGGGTTTTCCCGCGTCCAAAAGGATATGGGACACATGAAAGATGCTTGCAGGGTAATATCAATCTATAGTAACGCGTGTATAAGCGACAGGTCAGAGTATGCGGTGAATCTCGCGGCCGCAATCGCGAAGGTGACAGAAAAAAAGGTCGCTTTTGTCGACTCTACAGATCAGCTGAAAGAAATTTCTAATGAAGCAGGGGTCAGTATCCTGTCGCCCATAGAGATCAATCCAGATATGCTGGAGGTCTATAAAAGAGAATACGGCTACATAGTAATAAACGCGCATGGCGGCGAAGGCGGTCTTTTGTATGACATACTGACCTGTTCAGATTCTGTGCATTTCTTTACAGATTCGACAGTGGATAATCTGAAGAACGCCCGCCTGTTCTTAAAAGACCTGATAAAACATGACAGAAAAGATATAATCAGCAGGTTAAAGATAGTGGTGTGCAGGCTGGATGTATTCGATAAGCTTTCCGAAGAGGAGATGTCATGGATCCTGAAAAAGGATATATGGGCAATAGTGCCTGAATCCGGCATACTGGATCCATTGATAGGCTCAGGCGGTATGCCGGTTGTTTTAAGATCCAGTCTTACGCCATATTCCACAGGAGTCTTGCGTATCGCGAAAAAAGAGACAAGCAGGCTATTGGGACTTGCGCTTGGAAGCGGGGCTGCCTTTGGCCTTGCGCATGTAGGCGTTATCAAGGTGCTTGAAGAAAAACATATTCCCGTGGATGTTGTATCTGGTTCGAGCATGGGCGCTCTTATAGCCGCCATGTGGGGATTGGGCCTGTCAGCCGCGAAAATAGAACAAATTACCATGGTCCTTAGAAAAAAACTCAACATAATGAGACTGATGGACTTTACAATACCTGTTTCCGGGATACTGGCAGGGGCAAGGCTGAAAAAGTTCTTAAGGAGCATCCTGGGAGAAAAAACATTTGAAGATTTAAAAATACCTGTTAAGATAATGGTATATGACCTGGCTAACAGAGAGACTGTTACCATGGATAAAGGCCGTCTTCTTGACGCTGTTTTTATGAGCATATCAGTGCCAGGCATATTTAAGCCTACGGTCAAAAAAGACAAGGTCTATATTGACGGGGGCGTTTCAGACCCTGTGCCCGTGGAAGTGCTGGCGAATGACGGCGTGAACAAGATAATAGCTGTAAACGTCCTTCCAGGCCCCCAGGATCTATATATAAGGAATATGGCGGTAAAGAACAGGCTTCGACAGGAAGAGATCCAGATGCTGAACAGCCCTTTTTATATAAAATGCGGCCTCCTGATCAAGGCGCGGCTCAGGAAGATCTTTACGCCTAACATATTTGACGTGATAATGACTAGTATGCAGGCAATGGAATACATGCTTGCCGAGAATAGCTGCAGGAAGGCAAGCATTGCGCTTCATCCTGTTGTGGCAGACGCCACTTCTATTGATTTTCACTTGGTGAAGGCTTTTATTGAAAAAGGAGAAAAAGAGACAAGGGCCTGCATGGAAGAGATAAAACGTTTAGTGTCCAGATAGAAACATAAAAGGGGAAAAGATGGAAAGAGAAACACTGAAGATACTGGTCATAGATTTTAATCAGCAGAATATCATCAATATAAAAGACGCGCTTTCTGATGGTTCCTATGAAGTATCTTTTGTGCAGAGAGAGGAGCAGCTATTGAAAAAGATAGACGAGGAGGAATTCAATGTGTTCCTCTTATCATATAACCTGCCAGGCTCGAACGGGATCGAGATACTCTCTGAACTTCGGTATAAGGACTTGTCCGGCCCTGTAATAATAATGGCTGACAGAGGGGATGAGGAATTCTCGACGCAGGCCATGCGGGAAGGGGCATATGATTATGTCATACGCGACAAGGGTTTTGAAACAGGACTACCTCTTGTCATAGTTAATGCCATGAACGCCTTTCGCGCAAAGAAAGAAAGAGAAAGGCTTCAGAAAGAAGTGGCGGCGAAAAAGGTCGAACTTGAAGCGGCAAACAAAAAACTCCAGGAGTTGGACAAGATAAAGTCAAGTTTTGTCGCTAATGTCGCGCATGAATTCAGAACCCCTCTTACGATAATAAAGGGCAATGTGGACATGGTCTTAAAAGGCGGACTTGGAAAGGTAGAGGCTTCTCAAAAAGAGATGCTTGACGGCGCCATAAGAGTGGCGAACAGACTCTCCAGGCTCGTGAATGACCTGCTTGATATATCAAAGATAGAATCGGGCAAGATGCAGCTTAAAAAAGAAACGCTCAACGTCAATAAGATCATTGAGGAAAATATTAGCGTGTTTAGAAAGATGATGCAGGACAGGAAGCAGGTCCTTAAGCAAGACCTTGCTAATGATATGCCTGATATAAAGGGGGACATGGACAAGGTAACCCAGGTATTTGTGAATCTCTTGAGCAATGCTATAAAATACAGCCCAGACAACGGTAATATTACAATAAAAACAGTCAATCTTGAAACAGAGATCATGGTGGAGGTATCTGATACAGGCGAGGGCATAGCCCCTGAAAGCCTTGATAAGGTGTTTGATAAATTTACAAGGGTTACCGCTGAGAAAAAAGAAGGGACAGGCCTGGGCCTTCCTATAGCAAAAGACATAGTTGTTCTACATAAAGGCAGGATGTGGGTCAAGAGCGAACTGGGTAAAGGCAGTCAATTTTATTTTACTCTACCAAAATGAAGCGGAGGGAAAATGAAACGTTTTATTTGGATATGCTTGATAGTAATCGTCATTGCCAGTTTGACTGGCTGCGCGAGAACAAAACGTATAGCCAATGATATTGACTGGATAGTCTTTGATGGAGAGCCGTCAAACAGCAATTAGCGGAGAAGGAACTCTAAGGGGTGTCAGATGTTTTTAGATAGGATCAAGGAAGACATTAAATCTGCAATGGCCAAAGACCCTGCTGCCAAAAACAGCGTCGAGGTGTTTTTATGCTACCCTGGCTTGCATGCCATATGGTATCACAGGCTCACGCATTTTCTTTACAATAGGAAGCTTTATCTGTTAGCGAGGATACTGTCGCAGACTTCAAGGTTTTTGACAGGGGTAGAGATCCATCCTGGAGCCCTGCTGGGCAGGCGGGTATTTATAGACCATGGCATGGGGATCGTTATAGGAGAAACCGCTGAAATAGGCGACGATACCCTCCTCTATAAAGGCGTTGTGCTTGGAGGCACAAGTCTCGAGAAGAAAAAACGCCATCCGACCATAGGCAAAAATGTTGTCATAGGCTCTAACGCCTGCGTGCTCGGGCCCATCAATATAGGTGATGGGGCAAAGATCGGTTCAGGATCTGTTGTGGTAAAAGACGTGCCTGCCGGGGCCACAGTGGTAGGTATACCTGGCAAGGTGGTCGAAAAAGATATCATGCGCAAACTGGTGCTTGATTTTGAACACGGGAATCTCCCTGACCCGATAGCGGATGTTGTTAAGATAATCCTTAAGATGCAGCACGAGCTTGAAGGACGCTTAAAGACCATTGAAAGAGACCATAACATAAAGGTCAAAAGCATATTTCACGATTACGAAGAAAAGGCCGCGGAAGAACTCCCTGATCAATAAGCTTTACGACAGGGTATATGGAAGGAGGGCAGTACAGGTGCCTAGAGGAAAGGTAAAATGGTTTGATAACAAAAAAGGTTACGGCTTTGTAACCGACGAGAGCGGGAAAGATATATTCGTGCACCACACCGCCATACAGGGAGAAGGTTACAAGACCCTGGATGAAGGACAAGAGGTCGAGTTTGAGGTAGTGCAGGGCCCAAAAGGCGAGCAGGCATCAAATGTAACCAAAATATGACAGCACCCTAACAGACATCTTTAACCCCTGCTGTTTTTCAGCGGGGGTTTTCTCTAAAGGAGCGCGATATCATGGCAGACTTTATCCGTGTTTGGAAGGAAGTGGATATAGAGGATGTAAGACAGCATCTTCTTATAGTAGGTGAAGCCAGGGGAGACTGTTCCAGCTGCAGGGCGCTTGGCATTGACTATTCCAGCACAAAGACCTGCCCTAATTGCAACACTGTTTTTAAGTATGTTGCCTCGAGAACGAGAGAGATAAAGAAGATAAAAACGAAAAGGCCTGATTTGATTTTTATAGATATGGAGGATTACAAAAAGATAACGGGAAGGCTCAAGGCGCAAGATCTTTTTTCTTCAAAAAAATTACCAGAATGAATAGAGTATTTATAGCGTTATTACTGCTGGCGGCTATGTTGTCCTATGCAAACTCCCTCCATAATCAGTTCATATGGGACGACGAAGATTGGATATTGAAAAATTCTACTATCAAGGACTGGCTTAGATGGCCGTCCTTGTTCACCCAGAACAGTATCCAGGGCGCCAGAAAGGGCAGTAATTTTTACAGACCTTTACAGGCAATCAGCCATGGTATTGATTATCTATTTTAACTGCCCTCTTTTTCGCGGTCCACCCTGTACAGACAGAAGCGGTTACATATATATCAGGCAGAGCGGATCCTATGTCCGCCTTATTTATTCTGCTGACTATCTTGTTTTTTGAGAGAAATATCCTTCTTTCCATCTCTTTTTTTATACTAGGGGTACTCTCTAAAGAATTTGCCCTTATCACTCCATTCATGTTATTGCTTTACCTTTTATTTAAAGGGGTAGATATTAAGGCCAGCGTCAGGAGACTGATACCCTCTTAGAAAACAATGCAAGATTCTCATCTTTGCGGCAGCGTGGTTTTTTATAGGTATCTTTCCAAATTCGAATATAATACCGATAAACGCCCTGATCTACGAACACTGGCTCTATCTCCCGTCCGTAGGATTTTTTCTTGTTATCGCGTGGGGGATCGATAGTCTCTTTTAAAAAGGCCGCGCATTTAAGGTCCTTTCGGTCTTTTTGGCAATGTCGGTCTCTATCTTTTATATATGGAGGACATACGAGAGGAATAAAGAGTGGCGCAATCCGATTGTATTTTATGAAAGCACGATAAGATACAAGCCGGATTCGTTAAGACTGCGCAATAACCTCGCAATGGCTTATATAGACGCTGGCAGAGAAGAAGACGCTATCAGGGAATACAAAAATGCCATCAGTCTCGGCGATTACAGGGCCGCGATCAGGGAATTAAAGAAAAGCCTGGAGATAGATAATGGTTTCCTGTATTCTCATGAAAGCCTGGCCCTTATTTATTTTAATCAGGGAAGGTTTGATGAAGCAAAGAAAGAGGCGTTGTTTATCTTGGAAAGAGAGCCAGATAATAAGATAGGTCGAGAGGTCTTAGAAAAGATATCATTTTAAAGAGAATTTGATTATTGACCAGAGTATATTGAGCGAGCACTGCGGATAGCATTTTTTGCCTTCCTTGAACGTCCTTGCTTCGTAGGGAATAGCCACTTCTTTGATCTTATAACCGCGTTTAGTGATCTTTACTGTCAGCTCAGCGTCTGTCCCAAAACCCCTGCATGTCAATTGCATGCCTTGAAGCGCGCGCCTTTTAAAGAATTTAAAGCAAGTCATGGGGTCTGTAAGGCTTGTTCCGTTCATAAGGTTTATCAAAAATATACCCATTTTATTGGCTATAAAATATGGAAGGCGCATGTTTTTCGGCCTTGGTCTGCTCAGAAACCTTGAGCCGTACACAACATCCTCGTTCCCTAATATCATAGGTTTGAGCAGCGTTGGGTATTCAGATGGGCGGTATTCCAGGTCAGCGTCCTGGATCAGTATTATATCGCCTGTCGCATGCGGCATGCCTGAAGAAAGGGCAGCTCCTTTTCCCTGGTTTTTGATGTGATGTATGACCTTTATCGAGGGCATAAGAGATGTGGCCTTTTTGACTGTCAAGTCAGTCGAGCCGTCATCTATTAGAATGACCTCTTTCTGGGTTATGCCTAGCGAAGAGAGATCCACAGCTTTTATTTCCGAGATAATCTGCTCTATATAGCGCTCTTCGTTGTAAGCGGGTATTAGTATGGAAAGTTTCATATGTCGATTATAACCTGTTTTCACCCGACTTGCAACTTTAACGTGATAGCATAGGAATTTCCTTTTGATAGTCTTCACGTTTATAGTTGACCGTATTTTTTTTATCATATATAATATTTGCATGAGAGTCACAAGCAGAAAGGTGTTACTGGCAGAACACGAAAAAGGCATCGCGGAAATTATTACATACCTTTTGAACTCATGGGATTACGAAGTAATCACTGTCGGCGATGGATTGTCGCTGCTTGAGACAGTAAGGCGCGAACATCCTGATATAATAATCATAGATTCCAACCTGCCTAAAATAGACGGCCTCAGAGCGTCAAAGACCCTGAAAGAGGATTTTCTTACCGCGCATATCCCAATAATAATCTTAATAGACAAAAAGCTGATACGCAAAAAGATGCTCGAAATAGAACAGGGCGTTGATGACTATATAGCGAATCCGCCTGACCCAATAGACCTTGAGGTCAGGATTGAAATGGCCCTTCGCAGGAATACACATCAACTGCACGCCAATGCCCTGACCAGGCTCCCTGGAAATCGCGAGATAGAAAAGATCATCCAGTTAAAGATAGAAAAAGGCATACCATTTTCTATCGCGTACTATGATATAGACAATTTCAAGTCATTCAATGACAAATATGGATACATGAAAGGCGACAGCGTTATACGTCATACAGCCTACATCATATCCACGACAGTGAAAAGATGCGGCAATAAAGATGATTTTGTGGGACACATAGGAGGCGATGATTTTATTGTCGCCACTACCCCTGAAAGGGACCGGTTTATAGCGTCTGAATCAATATTGAGCTTTAACAGGCTGACGCCTTTTCATTACAACAAAGAGGACAGGGAGAGGGGTCAGATAGTAGCCAAAGACCGAAAAGGTAACGTAGCGAATACTCCTCTCATGAGTATCTCCGTGGCTATTGTGAATAATAAAGATTGCGCCCTTAAGAACATTGTTCAACTGATGGAGATCATAGCTGAGATAAAGTCGTATTTAAAGACATTGCCAGGCAGTAACTTTCTGGTTAACCGCAGGGGCCCGGAGAAAAAAGAATTTATACAGGTTTTGCCTGACTTAAGCATAGAAAAGCCTCTCAGAGCTGATATCACGAGATTTAAATACAGGCCTATCGGCCAGATCTTATTGGAATCCAGCGTGATCAGTATGCAGCAGCTCGAAATAGCGTTAAGCAAGCACTGGTCCACTGGTCAGAAGATAGGCCAGAGCATTATAGATCTTGGTATGGCAAGTTCAGGCGATATCGCGAGAGCGCTGGAGCTGCAGTTGAACGTACCGCACTTTGACATACGGAATTTTGACAAGAATGGAGGATTAAAAGATTTTATTAACCGGATACCCATGGACCTGATGAAACAGAGTCACGCGGTCCCTGTAAATAAAGATAAAAATGTGCTAAGTCTGGCCATGGTAAACCCTAAAGATATCGCGGCTATTGATAAGATAAGGAGCGTAACAGGTTGCAACGTGGCGCCGTTCTTTGTTTTGGAAAATGAGTTTGAAGATATCTGGGGGAGGATAACCAACCGTCTTGAGCAGATGTATAAAAAAGACCGATAAAGGCTACTAGCGTCGGCTTTTCATCGCTCGGCAACCCAGCCGCCGTATTATTCACTGACTGCCTCACTAACCACTTTATTTAAAGTAGGCTACGGCTTGTCAGAATAACTTAGGCCCGTTGGCTTTGCGCCCCCTGATTTCTCAAGGTTTGCCTTTATCGGCTAATAAAAAGTATACCACAAGAACCGGGTATATTCAAGACCCGGCAGGTCAAAAGGAGGAATAAATGAAACTGGTTTTTACAACTATTGTAGTTTTATCCGTTGTTCTTTGCTTGTCGGCAGGCAGTGTCTTTGCGTACAGCGCCAAAAGAGAAGACGCGATATTGAGGGGATCCGGTCCTCTAGCGGTTAGAAATCAAATGCCGCTTTATCTTTTTTATCTTCAGATGGCGCCTGACAAGGCAAGCGTTGTAGAAAAAGACAAGTTAGCGGTAGACGCGGACTATCTCGTTTCCAATATAACTGTGAGTGCTTTTACACCAGCCTCTTCTCTCTACCAGGTGGACATAGATCTTGAAGTCTCAAGGATTACTATTGATCTAAGGTATGGGCTTTGCGAAAACCTTGAGATAGGATTGGAAATACCATATATAGGTTTATCGAGCGGATATCTAGATGAGGCCATAGAAGGATTCGAAGACGGCACTGGAGCCAGGACTCCCCGCTCAAGAGAGCGTCAGGGGTCTTACGAATTTGACTACACATTGACTTATAATACTAAAAAGCTCATAGAGAAAAAGCATTCAACTGACGGGCTTGGCGATGTTTCGCTAAACGCAAAGTATCAGTTTTTAAAGGAAGGTGATTGGTTTTTGCCCAACCTGTCGCTGCGGTCAGCTGTTAAATTTCCCACAGCAGATAAGGATGAATTACTGGGAAGCGGTGAATTTGACTATGGGATAGGGCTTTTGCTGGACAAAGGTTTTTTTGAGAGGTTGTATTTTTACCTGGGCGCGAACATAATTTTTATAGATAAACCCGGTTTCCTGAGTGATCTTGGCATAAAGAAAGAATATTATTCAGGCGTGGCGGCAATAGAATATTTTTTAACAGAAAGACTTTCCATAGTCACTCAGGTCTCAGGGAATTCAACGCCATACCCTTTCAGCGACACAAATCCGCTGGATAATGACGCGTATGACTTTGGGTTGGGCGTGAACTATACCTGGAAAGAAAGACAAGAGGTTTCTTGTTACTTTGCCGTCATTGAGAACATAAAAGCTGCCTCCAGTCCGGATGTCAGCCTTGAGACAGGCCTGAGCTGGAATTTCTGAGGACACATAGATGCGCTTGCAGGTTTTTCTATCCAAGGCCGGTATTGTGTCGCGCAGGGCAGCCGCGGATATTATCAAGTCAGGCAAGGTGACATTAAACAATAAAAAAATATTTGAACCTTCATATAAAGTAATCCCTGAAAAGGACATAGTCTCTCTTAATAATAAAAGGGTGCTGCCAAGGGAAAGGCTTTACGTTATATTGAATAAACCAAAGGGGGTCACGACTACTAAGAAAGACAGGTTTGCGGCTAAGGTAATAATCGACTTATTGCCCCGAGGCCTGAGACACCTTAATCCAGCTGGCAGGCTGGATAAAGACACGCAAGGCCTGATTTTATTGACAAATGACGGGGATTTGATAAACAAGATCACTCATCCAAGATTTAACGTTGATAAGGAGTATGATGTCACGCTTGACAGGCAATTGCTTAGCCGGGATAAGGCGCGGATAGAAAAGGGGATAGAGCTCGACGGTAAATATACCGCCCCATGTAGTATAAGCCTGAAAAAAAATAAGAAGGTCGAGATAACCCTTCATGAAGGCAGGAAGCGCCAGGTAAGGCGGATGTTCGCGGCATCAGGGTACAGGGTCTTAGAGTTAAAAAGGATCAAAGAGGGTTCCTTAAGTCTTGAGGGGCTGGAGGAAGGGAAGTGGAGATATCTGACAGAGCGTGAGGTCACGCAGATAGGTGGTATTTTATGAAGGCCTTTCTCGTAGGTCTGATCTTTATTATCGCGGTTCTTTTATTATCAGGAATAGGATTCCTGCTTTTGCCTTTTATATTTGTCCTGGGGGTACTGATACGGATCTTGCTTTCTATCATATTTGTAATACTGTGCGTATGGCTTCTTGGGCGATTTATAATATTTGTATTTGAACTGTTCTTCAAAAGAAAAGAGGCCTGATCTATGAATATAGACAATATATTAAGTTCTATGGTAGAACGCAAGGCGTCTGACCTTATACTCAAGGTAGGTAGTCCTGTGTGCCTGAGGGTAAACGGAGAACTTTTTAAAGAAGGTTCTGTCCTGAAAGAAGAGGATTTGAAGATCTTATTTGAACAGGTGTTGAGCAGGGATTCAGGAAGAGAGATAAAAAAAGACAAAGAAGCGGTCCTGTCCTTCGGCATCAAAGATATAGGGCGCTTCAGGGCGACTGTATTCCAGCAGAAAGGCACCCTTGCCATTGTTATACGCTCCATAAATACATATATACCTGACTTTGAAACATTGAACCTACCCGCGAAAATCCTGGAAGATCTGTGCAATGAAAAAAGAGGGCTTGTGTTGATCACAGGCACTACAGGGAGCGGCAAATCAACCACTGTGGCGAGCATGATAGAGCGGATAAACAGGGAAAAGGCCAAACATATAATCACGCTGGAAGATCCGATAGAGTTTATGTACGAGGACAAAAAGTCCATTGTAAGCCAGAGAGAAGTAAAGATAGATACAGAGAGCTTTCAGAAGGCGCTTGAATTTATAATGCTTCAGACTCCGGACATAATATTTATAGGAGACATCAGGAATTCCGAAGTGATGTCCACGGCCCTTACAGCCGCTGAGACAGGGCAGCTCGTCATAGCAAACCTCCATACTATAAATACCACGCATACGGTTGAGAGGATAGTTAACTTCTTTCAGCCGCACCAGCACAATGAAATAAGGATGAGACTTTCTCTCTTGCTCAGAGGCGTTTTATCTTTAAGGCTGGTGCCTTTGAAAGACGGAAGTGGCCGCATTCCAGCGTATGAAGTTCTGATATCAACACCTACCATAGTGGAATTGATCCGCGAGGGAAAACTCAATGAAATAGAATATTACATCAAAGACGGTTCTCTTTACGGCATGCAGACATTTGACCAAAACTTGTTCGAACTATGCAAAAAAGGCTTGATAGCCAAAGATGTGGCGATCAACTATGCCGAGAGAAAGAACGAGCTCACGATGAACCTAAGAGATCTGCGTTAATATGAAAAAGGTTTTTATTGTCATAATATTACTTTTTATAATTATCGCGATAGGGGTTTTTGTCTTCGCGGTCACGTTCGATGCCAATAAGTATAAAGATATGTTGTCGGAAAAGATACAGGAAGCCATTGATAAAGATGTAAGGATAGGAAATATATCTCTGAATGTTTTTCCGGGCCTGGCTTTCAGGCTCGATGGCCTAGCGATAAAAGACAAGGGTGAATCATGGGACAATATTATTCTGAGCGCGGGCTCAATAGACGCGAGTCTCAAGCTGATGCCCCTCCTGAAAAAAGACATAGAGATAGAGAGACTCAGGTTGAGGGGACTTGAGATAGTCATTGATAAAGATTCATTGATAACCTTGTCTCAGGCCAAAGGCGGCCA
>JAHIEN010000063.1 GCA_018901615.1 Candidatus Omnitrophota bacterium
ATAGAAAATCGAGTTTGAATAAAATGAGATGCAGTACAGAATAAGAGAATGCTCCCAGGATAAAAATCAAGCCTGATCCTGAGATACCACTGATACCAGTTACCCCTCTATAAAAACTTATAGTAAAGGCCACGCATGCCGGTATCAGTAATATGCTCAATATAAAACGAAATGCTTTGACTATCATAGTTATTCTTTTGTAATCCTCTCTCTTCCACCCATGTATGGCCTGAGGACATCAGGAATCAAAATACTCCCATCCTTTTCTTGGTAATTTTCCATTATCGCAATAATAGTCCTTGCCATGGCTATGCCTGAACCATTCAGGGTGTGGACGTATTCAAGTTTTTTCCTGTCTCCTGGCCTGTATTTTATATTCGCCCGCCTTGCCTGGAAGTCTGTAAAATTAGAACAACTTGAGACCTCGAGATTTTTTTCAATGCCAGGCGCCCACGCTTCTATGTCGTAACACTTTGCTGCAGCAAAGCTGATATCGCCTGTTGCAAGCATGACCACGCGGTAGGAAAGATTCAATCTCTTAAGCACCTCTTCAGCGTTACTCAATAGTTTCTCAAGTTCTTCATATGAAGTCTCTGGTCTGACAAACTTTACAAGTTCCACCTTGTCAAACTGGTGTACCCTCATAAGGCCTTTTGTATCCTTGCCATAGGAACCTGCCTCGCGCCTGAAGCAGGCAGTGTAAGCAGTGTAGTAAATCGGGAGTTCTTCTTCCTCCAGGACCTCATCCCTGTGAAGGTTTGTCACCGGCACCTCAGCTGTTGGTATAAGAAACAGGTCATCGTCCTTTAACCTGTACATGTCTTCCTCAAGCTTTGGCAATTGCCCTGTGCCTGTCATGCTGGCCCTGTTCACTAAGAAAGGTGGAAATATCTCTTTATATCCATGTTCCTTTGTATGCAGGTCCAGCATAAAATTAATCAGGGCCCTTTCAAGCAGGGCCCCTAAACCCTTAAACAGGCAAAACCCAGAGCCTGAAATTTTGCTAGACCTAGGAAAGTCCAGTATATCAAGTGTTTCTCCTAACTCTATGTGATTCTTAGGGTTAAAGTCGAATTTACGCTTTTTTCCATAGCTTCGCACCACTTTATTGGCATCTGAAGGGCCAATTGGTATTGACTTATGAGGTATATTTGGGATATTAAGCTCAAAATCCTGTATATTTTTGTCTATTTCCTCCACTTTATTATCTAAATCGCTTATTTTTTGGGAAATAGACTTCATTTTCTCTATAACGACAGAATCGGGCCTTCCTCCTTTTGATGCCTTATTTTTCTCAGCCTTTAATTCTTCGGACTCCATTAGGAATTTTCTTTTATCAGCATCCAGCTTTAGCAGCTGGTCCATGTCAATCTTCAGGTTCCTGTCCTTAATTGACTTTTTTACTATGTCTGGGTTTTCTCTTATAAATTTTATGTCCAGCATATTACCTTCCTTTTTTTAGCCTTTTATTACGCCCAGTGGCCTCATCCTGGCGACCTTTGTCGATATACCTGCTCTGTGCACTACCTCAACAACTTCATTAACATCTTTGTACGCCTCAGGTGCTTCTTCAGCGAGCGTTGACCTGCCGGAGGCCCTTACTATTATACCACTTTTATTAAAAAGTTCCTTATCAATTTGCCTTCCCTGGCATTTTTTTATAGCGGCTGAACGGGAAAGGCTGCGGCCTGCGCCGTGGCAAGTTGAGCCAAACGTCTCAGTCATCGCGGCCTCTGTGCCTGCCAGTACATAAGAGAAAGTCCCCATGTCTCCAGGGATTATGACTGGTTGGCCTGCCTCTCTGTACCTCTCAGGGATATCAGGGTGATAAGGCGGGAACGCTCGCGTCGCGCCTTTCCTGTGGACGCACAGGAGCCTTTCTTCTCCGTCCACAACATGCCTTTCCATCTTGGCTATATTGTGGGCAACATCATAGACAAGGTTCAGGCCCAAAGCAGTCCAGCTCCTATTAAAAATTTTTTCAAACACCTCTCTTGTAAGGTGCATCAGGCATTGTCTGTTGGCCCACGCGTAATTTGCGGCGCAGCGCATGCTGGCCATATAGGACTTTCCTTCAGGAGAATTAATAGGCGCGCACGCAAGCTGCCTGTCTGGGACACTGATATTATATTTCCGAAGAGTATGGACCATGCCTTTGACGTAATCATCACAGACCTGGTAGCCAAAACCGCGTGAGCCAGAATGTATCATCACTGTAATCTGGCCCTTAAAAAGATTGAATATGTTTGCTTTTTTCTCATCGTAGATCTCATCGACTATCTGAATCTCCAGGAAGTGATTGCCTGAACCAAGCGTGCCTGATTGTTTCTTGCCCCTTTCACAGGCCCTGTCAGACACATCCTGCGGGTCTGCCCCGTTAATAACGCCATTGTCTTCTGTGCACTCAAGGTCTTCTTTAACTCCGTAACCCTTTTTCACGGCCCAGCCCGCGCCTTTAATAAATATCTCTTTTTCTTCTTTGTAGCTTACCTTGATGTCTCCGCTTGAACCAACGCCGCAAGGGATATCACTGAAAAGCGCGTTGACTAGCTTCTCCAGTTTTGGCTTAACTTCATCCAGCAAAAGCTCGCTCCTTAAAAGTCTGACCCCGCAGTTAGAAACAACAAAATTATTAGCGATAAAATTATGGCCTGAATATTCTACTGTAAAATCGTACACATACTCATCAAAGGCTATTTCTTCTTTGCTGACAATCGCATCCCAGACCATGCCTGAATTCTCTAATCCATCTGTTGCTTCTTTTGAAAATTGAATAAAATCAGGATCTCTTGGCCCCATTCTGGGAGACGTAATTCTTTCATCATAAACAGACCTTTCTATAAACCTAAGGTTAACAAGCGAGGAAGTGCATTTTTTATATATCTCTGAGGCGCTCCAGCCCGTTCCTTTTCTCAGTTGCGCCGCAGCTACAACTACTCTTTCTTTTTCTTCTATAATTATCTGTTTCAACTTAAGATATTGTATGGCAATATTTGCCAAGAATTTCTTATGTCTATTGTATTCAAAACCAACTTTGGTATACAAATTAACCATGTCCTCTGGCAAACCAGATAAAATTAGTCTAAGACGACTGGAAACTTCATTATCTTTATTTATAACTTCGATACGTTTACTAATTTTTTGCGTAGAAACATTAAACTCTTTAAGTAATTGCGAAATGTCCCTTAAAAATAATTCTCCGCTTTCTACAAATTTTTCTTTTTTGTTCATAGAAATCGTCGGACAGTAGAAATTGTAATTAAGATTTACCATCGTCTTTGGAGTTGACATTTCTGCACCAAAAAAAGCAGCCAAAAACAATCTCTTCTGCCATAATGGCATATTGAATATCCATGGAGGTAAACGATAGTCCTGGGCTGTCTTATTCCCAAAAGGAGTACCTAAGGCCACTAAGAGGGCCGCAAAACTTGAAGAGCACACCTTGAAAGAACTTTCGGTTCTATTAAATTCGTATTCTGAATAATGAGTTTTGATTTTGTGATTTCTATTTCTTGAGTAAATCTTGGAAGGATTATATCCTATCTTTAAAATATCCTGCCTGATATCTTTTAAATCCTCTGGTCTACCATAGAACCAGGTTATGCCTTTTCCTCTTTTATTTGTAAAGTGAATGCTGCCGTCCCCGAAAATATAGCCCATCACTTTCAATATATGCGGCAACTGTGGAGAATCATATCGTAACGGCAGGAGGTTTCTTTTTTTGAAATGTATTATTATCTGCTCTAATCCATTACCGCGTGAATCTTTTCCTAAACTAAGGAGGAGATTTTTTATGTCGTCTTCAGCAATGATGACTTTCTCGCCTGGTGTTTCATATGGCACGCCTTCAAATGGATAAATAGCTACGCTCTCGCCCTTTGACAAGCTTCCAAGAGGCCTCATCCCCCCGTTACTATAAAACGGGTGATCTTCTGTTGCTATAATACTTCTGCCTGTTTTAGTAGTGAGTTTATAAACTTTACCGCCAGGCTTTCTTTTTAAGAAATGACTTATTTTAGTCACTTCAGGAAGTTTTCTTTTAAAATCTATACAATTTATATTTTCATTTTTCCAAATTTTCTCATATTCCTCTATTGGTAAATTATATCCTAACTCATTTAATATAAATGAATTGCCACTAAGGCATGAAATATCATACCCAACTCCTCCTGGCGAAATTACACCATCTCTCTCTGGATCGGTAGCGGCAACTCCGCCAATGCTAAAGCCATAACCCCAGTGTATATCAGGCATGGCAAGAGAATATTTCACTATGCCTGGCAGAAATGCTACATTTGCCACCTGCTCAATTGCCTTGTCGTTGATTATGGACGGGATAAGTGATTTACTTGCAAAGATAAGGCCCGGGACTTTCATGCCGGGCTTGTAAGAACGCGGGATTTTCCACCTGTAATCGTCTACTTTTTCTAATTTACCCTGCCAGACCGGGTTCATAATAGCTAAACGTCGAAAATGATACTACAGCTGAAGCCTTGTACATTTTCCTGTATCCTGAGGCCATGGAAGGTAACTGCCTTGATTTCTGTCTGGATAATGGTACGGCTAGGAACTATCCTATCGCCATATACCTCGCCTTTTATGCCGCTATTGTTTAATTCATGCACCTCAAAAACCTTAAATAAGATATTCTCTTTACTGAAAATATAAAGGATCTCGCTTAGCCAATCTACCAGGAGCTCCTCTAATTCCTCGACTTCTTTTTTGATCTGTATGGTTTTTTGTATACCTGGTGTTAAATTATCGCGCTGTCCGCTACCCGAGATGATAGCAAACATACCCCTTGAGGCGTTCTGGAACAACTCTTTTAGAGTAGCCCCGTTCGCCCTTAACCCTACATCAGCAGTATGTTCTATGATTTCGTAGGGCTTCATATGAAAGTGGCTTATGCCCCCTCGACGCGTTCGTCGCTTCGCTTCTCACTTACTCGGGGCCACCCTGAGCAAGCAAAAATTTCATACACTTTTTATCAATGGAAATTTTTGCGCGTCGAAGGGTGGTGAGCCGCCCGCGAGTCGAACGCGGCACACCCGCCTTAAAAGGGCGGTGCTCTACCAACATGAGCTAGCGGCCCATACTACTTATATAGAACTTAGTTCTTTCTCTTTTTCTTTCAAAAGATCTTCTATTTTCTTTGTATATTTTTCTGTCAACTTCTGGGTCTCATCCTGGCCCTTGAAACGGGCATCTTCGGTTAGCTCTTTCGCGTCTTCCATCTTCTTAAGACTGTCTATCCCTTCCCTGCGGACTGTCCTTATCGAAACTCTGCCCTGTTCCGCTATCTTGTGCAGGATTTTTTTCAGTTCCTCGCACCTTTCCTTTGTCAGGGACGGCATGGAAATCCTTATTATCTTACCGTCATTTGTAGGAGTTATGCCTAGCTCTGATTTCATGATCGCCCTCTCAATCGAGGCAAGGTTAGACGGGTCCCATGGATGTATGGCAATAAGCCTGGGCTCGGGAATAGATACGCTTGCTACCTGCAGCATGCTCATTGTGGCCCCGTAGCATTCAACCTTTATCCCCTCCACAAGTTTTGGGTTTGCCCTGCCTGTCCTGATCTCAGAAAATTCTCTGGATGTAGCATCAACTGCCTTTTTCATTAATTCTTCTGTCTCATGAAGACATTTCTGTAATGGTAACATAACTGATCTCCTTCTTAATCACAGAACCGACGTGGAAAAAATGCGAGCTTTTACTGTACCACTGTCCCTATCTTCTCGCCTGATATGACCCTTTTGATATTGCCTCTTTTTGTCAGATTAAACACCACGATGGGTAATTTATTGTCCATACAAAGACTTATTGCAGTGGCATCCATGACCTTGAGGCCTTTTTTTAGCACATCAATATATTTAAGGCCCTTGAATTTTTTAGCAGATTTATATTTCTTGGGATCAGCTGAATATACGCCGTCGACCTTTGTCGCCTTCAAGATAACATCCGCGTTTATCTCTATGGCCCTTAAGCTGGCTGCGGTATCTGTTGAAAAATAGGGGTTTCCCGTGCCTGCGACAAAAATGACTATTCTATTTTTTTCCAGGTGTCTTACTGCCCTGCGCCTTATATATGGCTCTGCGAGTTCCTGCATGTCTATGGCTGTCTGGACCCGCGTCATGACGCCTACTTTTTCAAGCGCGTCCTGTAGAGCAAGGCCATTGATAACAGTGGCAAGCATACCCATGTAATCAGCTATTATCCTGTCAACGCCCTGGCCTTCGGCCGTAGAGCCACGGTAGATATTCCCGCCTCCTATGACAATCGCTATCTGGACACCTAGCTTTCTGGTATCTTTTATCTCTCCGGCTATCTGAGCTGTCACTAAAGGGTCTATGCCGTATCCTCGCTTACCCTGAAGCGCCTCTCCGCTAAGCTTCAGGACTACCCTTTTATAGACAGATTTCAACGCCTTACTCATCCTATATCTTCTCCCACCTGAAATCTTATAAATCTCCGGATTATGATGTTCTCGCCTATCTTACCGATAAGGGTAGACAGGTACTCTTTTATCGTAAGCTTATCATCCTTGATAAAAGGCTGGTCCAGGAGACATACTTCAGAATAAAATTTCTCGAGTTTTCCTGTCACAATCTTTTCCATCACGTTTTCAGGCTTACCCTTCACCTGTTCTTTTAAAATATCTTTTTCCCTGTCAATGGTTGATTTAGGCACCTCTTCCCGGGAAACATACGCCGGGGAACTCGCTGCTATCTGCATACAAGCGTCCTTTACGAACCTCCTGAAATCTTCGTTGCGCGCGACAAAATCAGTCTCGCAATTTACTTCTATCAGAACGCCTATTTTATTATTTGAATGTATATAGGACTCTACTATACCTTCTTTTGCGGAACGTCCGGCTTTTTTCAAGGCCACTATCTGGCCTCTCTTTTTCAATATCTCCATGGCTGTTTTCATATCGCCATTGGCCTCTGTAATGGCCTTTTTACAATCCATCATAGGCGCGTTTGTCTTATCCCTTAGTTGTTTTATTAGATCAACGCTTATTGCCATATCAACTACCTTGCCTTTCTAAATTTTTGCGTGGAATTTATATCCTTTTTTCTGGCGGGTTTAATCCGTTTTTCGTCCTTTTCCTTCTTGGTATCTACCTTTAATCCCTCTACGAGCTTTTCTGATTTTTCTGAAAGCTCCTTTACCTCTTCGGCCTCTTCTTCCGCCTCCTGGGCCTTCCTATCTATCTCTGTCTGGTCAAACTGCTTCTTTCCATCAGTTATGCTTTCGGAAAGAAAATCTATGATGAGCTTTATGGAACGCATCGCGTCGTCATTCGCCGGTATTGGATAATCAATAAGGTCCGGGTCTGCGTTCGTATCCACGATGGCCACTATGGGGATCCCCAGTTTATGCGCTTCTTTCACGGCTATCTCTTCTTTTTTAGCGTCTACCACAAAGACCGCGCCTGGCATCTTTTTCATATCCACAATACCCTGAAGATTTTTTCTCAGCTTATTCATCTCCTTTACCAGGATGGCCCGTTCTTTTTTCTTAATGGCTTCAAAGGTGCCATCTTCTTGCATGGTTTCTATATCTTTAAGACGTTTTATACTATTACGTATGGTCTTGAAATTAGTCAGGGTACCTCCCAGCCATCTCTCCTTTACAAAAAACATGCCTGAATTCCTGGCAACATTAACTATGATGTCCTGGGCCTGTTTCTTAGTACCGACAAACAGTATTTTTTCACCTCGTGACGCAACTTCCTTCAGGAATTCCCTGGCCTTAGTCATGAATTCCACTGTCTTTTCAAGGTCTATGATATAGATCTTGCTGCGTTCGCCGAATACAAAACGCTTCATCTTGGGATTGCACCGACTCCTGTTATGCCCGAAATGGGCTCCTGCCTCCAGCAGTTGTTTGATTAGCTCTGTGTCCACTTTCCCTCCTTGATTATTAACGGATTACGTGTTTAATTTATCAGGGGTGTTATTATATCACAAAGCATATGCTTTGCAAGCTCTTTTTACCATGCCCCTCAAGACCCGGTCTTGAGCTTAAACTGGATCTCATAAAGTCTCTTGTATATACCTGATTTTGCCAATAATTCTGTATGCGTGCCTGATTCTACTATATTGCCTGAGTCCAGCACTATTATTTTATCAGCGTGCTCCACTGTCGAAAGCCTGTGCGCGATAACAAATACAGTTCTATGCGCCATCAGCCTGTCTATTGCTTCCTGGACGAGTTTTTCAGACTCGCTGTCAAGCTGGCTTGTGGCTTCATCGAGTATAAGTATCGGTGGATCCTTAAAAAGCGCCCGCGCAATAGCTATTCGTTGTTTTTCGCCGCCTGAAAGTCTTATGCCGCGGTCGCCTATAAAAGTTTCATAACCTTCTGGCATCTTCATGATAAAATCATGCGCATTGGCTGCCTTTGCCGCTTTCCTTATATCCTCCATATCTGCGTCAGGCATGCCAAATGCAATATTATTGCGTATTGAATCATTGAAAAGGATATTTTCCTGGCTCACTATGCCTATCTGACTCCTGAGCGAGGAGACCTTGAAATCCCTTATGTCCCTGCCATCAATAAGTACGCTTCCCTCTGTCGGATCATAGAACCTGGGCAATAAACTCACGAACGTGCTCTTGCCCGCGCCAGAAAGGCCTACTATTGCCAGTACCCTGCCTTTGGGAAGCATGACATTGAATTTTTTTAATACCAGGGGTTCCTGCCCGTATGAAAAATCAATATCATTGAATTCTATTGAATCTTTAAATCCCGCGATAGCAATAGCGCCAGGCCTGTCTTTTATTGTCGGCTCCCTGTCTATTATATTAAACACCCTTGTTATTGCCGCCATTGCCTGCTGGTTTATGCCATAGAGTCTACTTAGCCGTTTAAAGGGCTTTATAAGGGAAAGAAGCGCTGCCAAAAAAGCTATGAACGCTCCTGCTGAAAGCCTGCCATAGACAACTTCTTTGCCGCCAAACCACAGGACGATCGCCACGCACATAACACCCACGAATTCTCCGAGCGGGCTTATCATAGCCATACGCTTTACAGACTTCATGAGCATCTTAAAATACCTGTAGTTATGGGTCTTAAATTTATCAGCCTGGTATCCTTCTGCTGTGAATGACTTTACTACTCCTATGCCGTAAATAGTTTCAAAGAGCAGGGAATTCATATCTGACATGCTCTCCTGCGTAGACGTAGAGATCTTTCTGAGTTTCTTACCTATTTTTATGACAGGGTATGAAATAAGGGGAAATACCAGCATGGTGATCAGTATAAATACCCAGGAGATAGAAAAATAGACCTTTATGCCTATTAGTACTACCATGTATACTGCAAGTTGTATGGGCTGCAATAAAAGATCTGTAAGGCCCTCTGTGATAGAGTTTACTATTATCCCTACGTCAAAAGTAATCCTTGATACAAGCTCGCCTGTCTGCATGGTAGAGTAGAAATCATTGGAAAGCTTGAGAAGCTTCTTGTATATGACAAGCCTTACATCCCTGAGAACAGATTGTCCGAGCTTAGTCATGAAATATGTCTGTAAGAATAAAAATGCTTCTTTCAGCAGGAATATCAGCGCTATTATTAATACAAGCCAGTTTAAAAGCTCTGGCTTTGGCATGCTATTTACCTTGTCCACAATATTAAGTAGAAATTCTGGCACATTCTGGGAACCCGGGATAGACATTGCCCTGTTAGCAAGTATATTATCCACAAGGGGTATTATCATGCCTAAAGACACCCCTCCCAGGCCGGACGAGGCAATCATGCAGAATAACGCGATTGCCATTATCCAGAGGTGGGGTTTTAAATATTTAAGAAATCTTATATAGTCTCTCATATTAATCGATTGTCCAAGACGAAACCCTGGACAATTACTCATGGAACTTATTCTATCACCCTGATTGACATTTCTCAAGCTCTTTGTTATCATTATAGATATGAAAAAACTGCGTGTTGGCGTCATTGGACTTGGAAGGCTCGGCTCCATTCACAGCCAGATATATTCAAGATTAAAAAACGTTGCGCTTTCCGGGATCTGCGATACAGATAAAGACAGGGCCTCTTCAATGGGAAAGGCCCTTAAGACTGACTGGTTTACGGATTACAAAAGACTGCTGGATAAAGACATAGATGCAGTCAGTATTGTCACGCCTACAGTCCTTCACCACAAGATAGCGAAATTCTTCCTTAACAACAAAGTCAACTGCCTTATTGAAAAACCCATTACAAAGACCCTGAGAGAGGCAAGTGAACTGGTAAGGCTGGCCAGGAGAAAAAAACTAATACTACAGGTGGGACATGTGGAGCGTTTTAATTCAGCTATACAGGCAATAGAGAGGCTTTTACCAAGGCCAAGGTTTATTGAGGTCCACAGGCTCGGCCCATTCACGCCCAGAGTAAAGGATGTAGGCGTGGTCCTGGATCTCATGATACACGACATAGACATTGTCCTGGGCCTGACTAAATCAAAGATACGGGATATACAGGCGGTGGGCATGAAAATCCTAACAAAACACGAAGACATTGCTAACGCGAGGATCAGGTTTAAAAACGGTACTGTATGCGACCTTACTGCCAGCCGTGTCACAGACGATACCCTGCGTAAGATCAGGTTATTCCAGAAAGACTGCTATATCTCTCTCGATTACGTAAGCCAGGAAGCAATAATATCCAGTAAAATAAAAAATAAGATCGTCTCGAAAAAGATAGACATTAAAAAGGAAAGGCCTTTGCAAAAAGAGCTCTCATCATTCGTAGACTGCGTGCTTAATAAACATAAACCCATTGTATCAGGAAGAGAAGCCTATAATGCCCTGTCAGTAGCGCACAGGATAATCAGAAAACTCAACGCATGAAAAGAAAAAAGATCTTAATTGTTGCAGGCGAGGCATCTGGCGACCTTCATGCAGCCCACCTTATTAATGCCCTTAAATCAAAAGACCCGCATATAGAAATCTTCGGCATAGGCGGTAAAAAAATGCGGGAGGCCGGAGCCGAGATTATCTATGACATAGTGGAGCTGGCTGTTGTGGGTTTTGTTGAAGTAATAAAACATTTCCGGACATTCAAGCAGATACTAGAAACACTCCTTATCCTCCTTGAGACCAGGAAACCTGACGCGGTAATACTTGTTGATTACCCGGGGTTTAACCTGCGCTTCGCGAAATACGTAAAAGAAAAAAATATCCCTGTCATATATTATATAAGCCCCCAGGTCTGGGCGTGGGGTAAAAACAGGGTAGCTGAAATAAAAAAATTAGTCGATAAGATGATAGTGATATTCGGATTCGAGGAAGAGCTTTACAGAGAGGCTGGCGTAAAGGTAAGTTTTGTCGGGCACCCATTTCTGGATATAGTGCATAGCGGCTGGAAAAAAGAGGAGATAATACACAACCTGCACCTGAAACATCATTCTGTAAGGGTTGCGCTTCTGCCAGGTTCGCGGAGACAAGAGGTCGAAAGGCATTTGCCAGTAATGCTGAAGGCGTGCGAGATAATAAAAAACCAGCTGCCACAAGCCGAGTTTATTCTTTCCAAGCGTAAAGAACTGGATAGCTGCTCAATGTATAATAAAATCATTGCCTATTCAAAAATAAAACCGCATTCCCTGGACAACAGGCCTTACGAGATCATGGAGATATCGGACCTGGTCATAGTGTCTTCGGGAAGCGCTACTTTAGAGACCGCCATCATGGAAAAACCAATGGTCATCATTTACAAGACTTCTTTTCTCACATGGTTCCTGGCAAGAAATATGATAAAGATACCTGACATCGGGTTAGTAAATGTGGTGGCTGGAAAAAGAATAGTGCCTGAATTGATTCAATTTGAGGCAAGCGCGAAAAATATAGCCAGAGAATCCCTGGATATACTGAATAATAAAGAAAGACGACGCGATATAAAAGAAAGCTTGAGAAAACTAAAAGGTAAACTTGGGGAAAAAGGCGCCGCAGACAGAGCAGCCCATATTATCCAGAAGCTAATCACTTAATCCCACACCTTTTATATATTCACAATCTTAAGAATTGTATAAGCTCCAAAATCAATAAATACTAAAAAGGTGTGGGATTATTCCCATTCTATCGTCGCTGGTGGCTTAGAACTTATGTCGTATACAACGCGGTTTATGCCTTTGACTTCGTTTATGATGCGGTTGGATATCCTGCCTAATATATTATAAGGGATCTTTGCCCAGTCAGCTGTCATGGCGTCAAGGCTTGTTACAGCCCTGATAGCGCAGACATTCTCATATGTTCTCTCGTCTCCCATAACACCTACGCTTTTTACAGGCAGGAGAACCGCGAATGACTGCCAGATATTTTTATAACTCTTGTATTTTCCCATCTCTTCCTGGACTATCGCATCCGCCTCTCGCAGCACATCCAGACGCTCTTTTGTGACATCCCCTATAATCCTTACAGCAAGACCAGGGCCTGGAAATGGCTGCCTGTCAATAAGCTTAGGGCCAATACCAAGTTCCCTGCCTAACTTTCTTACCTCATCCTTAAAAAGATCTTTCAGGGGCTCCACAAGTTTAAGTCCCATTTTTTTGGGAAGCCCTCCCACATTATGGTGTGATTTTATGGTGCTCGAGGGCCCGCCTGTCGCAGATACACTCTCAATGACATCCGGATAAATAGTGCCCTGGCCTAAAAATTCCACCCTTCCGAACTTTTTCGCCTTTTCTTC
>JAHIEN010000064.1 GCA_018901615.1 Candidatus Omnitrophota bacterium
CGTATAACTACACAGACACACATCTGTTATTACGACCAAATCTTCGAATTCTTTCTTTATTGCTTTTGTCGCTCTTTGAACAATGCCGTCCTTATTATACGCCTCAGATCCTATTTTGTCCTTTTTCTCGGGGATGCCGAATAAAAGAACAGCCTTTATCCCATTTCTTCTAGCATCAGTTATATCTTTAATCAGCCTATCAATTGATAGATGACTGATCCCGGGCAAAGACTTAATAGCCCTGGTCACGCCTTTTCCGCCTACAACAAAATAAGGCAGGATAAGGTCTGCGGGCATTAAGCGCGTCTGGCTGACCCAGTCTCTTATGACGCTATTTTTCCTTAATCTACTCAGTCTGACAACCGGCATCTTCTGGCCTCTCTTAAAGTTACATCTCCTATGCACTTTGCCTTGACATTCTCGGGCAATCTTCCATATCTTTTCTTAAAATTCCTTACCGTAGAAGGGCTCGTGAACATAACTTCATCAAAACTTGTTAAATCCAGATCAGGCAGGTCCTTAGCGATTGTATTTTTATATACAAATGACGTCGTTACTATTGCGCCGAGCCTCTGGAATTCTTTTTCTAATCCCTTGTCAGAAATATCAGACCGCGGCAAAAATATCCTCTTTCCTTTAAGGTCTATCTTTTTAAACTCTTCTACGAGCCCTTCTGAAGATTCTCTTTGTGGCACCAGATCCGCTGAAATCCCAAAAGCAAGCAGACTCGTCTTTGTGGAAGTGCCTACGGCCGCGATCTTCATACCATTCAATACCCTTGTGTCATATCCTATCTCTCTAAGCCTTTGAAAAAAATGCTCCACTCCATAGCGGCTCGCAAAGACTATCCAGTCAAAGTCTCTGATTTTTCTTAAGCGGCTATCAAACTCCTTGTAGTCATCCAAAGGCTCTATCTTAATTAAAGGAATATGGCAATATGTCGCGTCTGTAAAAAATCTCTCTTTGGATAATCCAGTGAATAAAACTCTTTTATTCTTTTTAATCCAGTTAAAGTCTCTTTCGAGCCCTACATTCTTGCCAATAAGCAATATTGCCGGAGGCTCAATATCTTGTTCCTTTACCTTTGCCGCTATATTTTTTAGTCTGCCTCTGACCGTCTTCTGATTTATATCTCCCGCGTTTGATACCAAAGCTACGGCCGTATCAAGGGGTTTGCCTGATTCGATCAATCTTGTAGCTATCCCCGAGATATTATTTACACCCATGTAAATAACTATAGAGTCAAACTTAGCTATGCTGTTCCAATCAATGCCGGTTTCTTTCTTGCCATTAGATTCGTGTCCTGTTAAAAAGACAACGCTGGATGAATTCCTCCTGTCTGTCAGCGGTATCCCGCTAAATGCTGCGGCTGCATTTGCCGCTGTGACTCCAGGTACGATCTCAAACTCAATCCTGTTTTTAATCAACTCTGCTATCTCTTCGCTTACCCGGCTAAAAACAGAAGGGTCGCCATTCTTAACCCTCACAACACACTTTCCTTTTTTTGCTTCGCTTACCACTAACTCATTTATCTTTTTCTGAGCTGAACAGGATCTGCCGGAATATCTTTTCTTTCCCAGAGGCTCAGAAGAGATAAGACTGGCGCCGGGCTTTGCCTCGTCCAAAAGCTTCTTGTCTATTAGATAATCGTAGACTACGACATCTGCCTGCCTGAGGATATTTAACCCCCTTACAGTTATTAAATCCGGCCTCCCTGGGCCTGCCCCTATCAGATAGACCTTTTTTGCCTTCATGCTGCCACCGTCTCTAAGCCTTTTGCTAGCCTTAGTAGATCAACGCTATTTTTTCTTACTACTACTGCAAGCGAACCCTGTAAAGGATGCGGCCTCAGTATTTCAAATGGTATCCTCTGGGTTATCCTATGACCCAGGCCTAACCTTATAAGGCCTGCTGCCGCTATTACTATAGCATCTATCCGTCGTTCGTCGTTCGTCGTTCGTCGTTCGTAATTATCGAGCAGCTTCAAACGTTCTTCGATGTTTCCGCGAATATCTACAATTTGGAAATCACTTCTGTATTTTTTCAACTGTGCCTTGCGGCGTAAGCTGCTCGTTCCAATCCTTGCACCCAAAGGAAGTTCATTTAATTTTAATCCAGATCTTGAAACTAAGGAGTCATAAGGATCTATTGACTCCGTAGTAAATGCGACTATTAACCCCTCTTTTAAGATATCTGGCAAATCCTTTGCGCTATGCACAGCAAAATCAATTTCACTTCTTAAAAGAGATTCATCTATCTCCCTGGTAAAAAAATCGCCCCCTTCTATATCTGATATAGGAGTTTTTTTATCTTTATCCCCATATGTATCTACAGCAACGATATCGAATTCTATATCAGGATCAGATCTTTTGAGTCTGGCCATAATCTCATATACCTGCCTTAAGGCAAGAGGGCTTTTTCTTGTTCCAATTCTGAAAAGTGTTCCCATAATCCTTTTACCTCAAGTTCTATGATCTGCGTGGACTTTTGGGCTTCGACATTTTTCCTGTCTCTATTTTTCTGAATCGCCGCGCCTAAGTCTTCTAGATCAAACAGCTCTATTCCATCTATGTCTCTTACTTCTGGATCAACATCCCTTGGCAAAGCCAGATCAATAATTAGTAAGCGTTTTTGTCTGACAGCTTCTTCTATGGTCTCTTTATTAATAATAAAATGTGGGCTCTTTGTCGCAGTTATTACTATATCTGCTTTCTCTAGATATTTCCTTAAATTATCAAATCTTACCGCCTTTGCGCCAATCTGACTCGCTAAAGACCGGGCCTTTTCAAAGGTCCTGTTGGAGATAAATATTACATCTGACTTTTCCTTTCTTAAATATTTTAATACCAGCTCCGTGACCTTTCCTACGCCTATAATCAAAATGTTTTTACCTGAAAATGAGCCTATTTTATTTCTTATGAAATCTACGGCTACGCTGCCTATAGATAGCTTACCCTTTGATATCTCAGTTTCCCTGTGTATCCTGTTTGCCGCTGAAACCGCGGAATCAAAGACCTCATTCAATGGATAATCTACAAAGCCATTCTTCTCTGATTCACAAAATGCCGCTTTTACCTGGCTCAGGATCTGCGTTTCACCCAGAATCAAAGAATCCAGGCCTGAGGCGACCCTGAACAGGTGCCTCGCCGCATCCATATCCCTGTATATATAAAGGTATGGGTAGATATCTTTTCCGTCTATCTCGTAATATCTGGAGATAAAACTCTTTATTTCATACGCACCGATTTCTGTGGTGTCAGCGCATCCGTATATCTCCACTCTGTTACAGGTGGAAAGGATAACCCCTGCCTTCAACGCCCCTGTCTCTTTCAGAAAATCAAGGGCATCCTGTAATCTCTTCTTAGAGAAGAATATTTTTTCTCTTAGCCTGACAGGGCTATATCGATGATTCGTGCCGACTATTACAAGGCTCATAGCGCCTTCACTTCCTCTTCGGTAATCTCTCCTTCTATGATCCTGAATGAACGCATACCTGGATTCTCTTTATCCTTCAGAGAGACAATTACATATGAAACCTCTGGATAGAACGCGAGTTTCACATCGTGCGCTGAAGGATAGGCCCCTGTCTCAGGATGAGAATGATATACCCCGATAAAACTCAATCCCTTATTTCTAATATCCTTCATTACAGTAAACTGCTCCCCTGGGTCCATAAAAAACGATGTCGCGCTTTTATCGGTATTTTTCATTCTATAAATCCTCTCGACTCTATTATCTTTTCCAGCCAAGAGGCCGCACGCCTCATTCGGAAATTCATCCTTCGAATGTTCTGTAAGCGCCTTTTTAAAATCTCTATTTATATAGATCATGTTATCTTTTAACAAAAAATAAATGCAGTAAAAAACTCAAAAAAACTGTGGCTATCGGCACGCATATCCATGCTGATACTATCCTTTTAAAAACAGATTTTCCAGCAGTATGCTTCGCGCCGTCTTTGACAGAGCTTATCGCAAGCACAGAGAAAGTCGTAAACTGGACATAAGGCGCAGGTAAGCCCAACAGCGACGCAATAATGACAAAGGTAGCGGTAATAAGCGAGACAATGACTGCTGAAATCTCGCCTATAGGCACTATATCCCTTGAAACGGTCCTTAAAACCCTCTCGCCAAAGAAATATGCCCCTAATCCGAAAAGCGGGGCAGATAAGCCAAGGGCCAGGAAAGGGCTTATGGCCAGCGAACCTACTATAGGAGCTACGACATTCGCAACATTATTCGTGCCTATCCCAAAGGCAGAATA
>JAHIEN010000065.1 GCA_018901615.1 Candidatus Omnitrophota bacterium
AATTCTTTTATAGGCCTGGCCGCTAATATAACTAAATCAAATATAGGAAAGAACGTTACTGTGGGCGCGGGTAGTTTAGTTTTGAGTGATATAAAATCAAACAGTTATGTCTGTGGTGTTCCTGCCAGGACTATTAAGATCAAGAAAAGACTGGCCTATGTCTAAGAGGTATATCCTTGTCTGCGAAACCGGATGGCGTATGACAAGAGAACTTTCTATTTCGTTGTCCTCAGAGAGCATGTCTTCCGTTGTTTTAATAAAGGGAGCGCCGGATAAACACGTAAGGCGCATGATAACCTGTTATAAAAAGGTCAGGAACGTCTTTATTCCGCCAAGATTATTTTCGTCATATGTCTATGTCTATGTTTTTTTAAACTTGATTTTAAGGCGGAAAATATTTCTGGCGATAGAATCCAAGGACAGGACATTCTTTAGGTTTGAGAATTTAAAGAAGATGTTGTTTCCTGGGATTGAGTTGACAAGGGCCCGGGCATAAGTAATGAAGATAGCTATAATATTCGGCAAAGAGCGACCTGACACTATGGGCATATATTTTGAAAAAGCCTTCAGGCAGTTAGGCCATGACGTGGAGCATTTCTGGCCCAGTGATATAAATAAGATCAAGTCGGGCTTTGATTTTTATTTTCGCGTAGATGACGGCTATTATGATTACCTGATGCCCAAGGCTCTTTTCCCGCGGGTCTATTATGTTTCAGACGTTCATTTAAAGGGCCCTTTCAGGCAGATAAGGAAGCATACATCAGGAGGCGCGTATGACCTTGTGTTTTGCCCTATGCGCAAGGAAATAGAGTTGCTTAAGAAAAGCTCCCCGGTCGAGATAATATGGATGAATGTGGGTTGTGATCCCGGGATACATAAGAGAATATCGGTTGACAGGAGTTATGATTTAGGTTTTGTGGGGACTGACGGTGGTGTTCCGAGGAAATTCTATCTTCAGGAGATGAGAGAAAGATATCCGAATAGCCTGATAGGCCCTGCTGATCATAGGGAGATGAGCAGAATATACAGCTCTTCTAAGATAGGGTTTAGTTTTCCTATAAGGGGAGAATGCTTTACCATGAGGAATTATGAGATAATGGCGTGCGGGGCCATGCTTTTGATGAAGAGATTGAGGGATGACAGCGCGGAGCAGCTTGGCTTTATGGATAGAAAACACCTGGTGATATTTGATGGCCCTGAGGATCTATTCAGGCTTATAGATTATTATCTTAAGAACAGGGAAGAGAGGGAAGAGATAGCAGAGAACGGTTACAGGTTTACGATAGAGAAACACACATATGAACATAGGGCGAAAGAGATGGTGGAGATTATTAAGGATAGGTTTGGTGTGAAAGGTTAGGAATATCGATGAAGCATACCATCACGGCTGTTATTATAGCGAAGAATGAGGAAAAGCGTATTGAGCCGTGTCTTGAAAGCGTGAAATGGTGTGACGAAATAGTAGTCGTGGACGACATGAGCACGGATAATACGCATCAGATATGTCGTAAATTCAAAGCAAACGTAGTTGCGCATGCTTCTAACGGTAACTATGATGTACAAAGGAATCTCGGTATTGATAATTCGAATAGTGAATGGATATTGCAGTTGGACGCGGACGAAAGAGTTAGGCCCGAGTTGAGAAAAAATATAAAGGAAATATTAAGGAATAATAGTAGTTTTTCCGCATACAGCCTTGGTAGGAGGAATTATTTTCTCGGCAGGTTCATGAAATTTGGAGGATGGCACGAAAGACACGTAAGATTATTTAAAAAGGGTAAAGGCAGGTATACCGGAAGCGTACACGAAAGATTGAATGTCAACGGTAAGGTTGGAGAATTGCGTTCAGATCTTGACCATTATGCCTTTGATTCCATAAATCAATATATAACGAGGCAGCTCTATTACGCGTCCATTGAATCCAGAGTCATGTACGAGGATAGGTTTGGTAAAATAGGCCTGGACGAGATAAAATATCATCTTAAAGTTAAACCGCTAAAGCTTTTTGTAAAGTTATTCTTTAAAAAGCAGGGTTTCAGGGACGGTGTGCATGGTTTTGTATTTTCTATTTTAAACGCATGGAGACATTTTATGATCTGGGCAATTTATTACAGCAGATATTATAAAGGCGACGATGTCAGATAATATATGTAGAATCTGCGGTTTTTCGGAATATCGCCTTTACCTCTATTTCAGGAATAAAAATAGAAGCATAGTGATTTGTAAGGGATGTGGGACACTCAGGACGATGCCGTATTTTTCAATGGACTATAAGGAGCAGGAACTTTACTGCGAGCATTATATCGAGAATGAAAAAGATTTCAGGAGTTTTGCGAGAAATTTCATGAAAGTGGTTTCCAGGCATCAACGGAAGGGCAGGCTTCTTGATATAGGCTGTGCTGTTGGCTTCATGCTGGAAGAGGCCAGAACAATGGGTTTTGAGGCTAAGGGGATAGAACTCAACGAAAAGGCTAGGCAGATTGCAAGTTCAAAGGGATTCGAGGTAACTGGATGGCATATCGGCGACCCCGCGTATAAAAAAAGCGCCTTTGATGTGATTTTATTGAATCACGTGCTAGAGCACATTTCAGAACCCAACGGATTCATGAAAGATATCAGCAATATTTTAAAAGATACCGGCATCTTGGTAATCGGCGTGCCTAATCATGCAAGTCTGGTAGTCAGACTTTACAGAAACCGATGGTATGGCTGGGGTATCCCGGAGCATATATGGCATTTTGACAGAAAGAGCCTGGCGTATTTGTTGTCTAGGAATGGCTTCAGGATAAAAGAATTAGTTCAAAACAGCCAGCGTTATAATTTTTCTAAATCATTACGCAAGAACTCTACGGCCATTCTCGCCAAAATAGGAAACATGGTAGGCTCAGGCGATCAGCTAATAGCAGTAGCAGAAAAGGCGTGGCATGAATAATAAGATATCCGTAGTTACAATCGCTTATAATGAAGAAGCCAATATTGCCGCGTGTGTGAACAGCACAAAGGGCTAGGCTGATGAGCATATTGTAGTGGATGATTTCAGTTCTGACAGGACAGTTGAGATCGCGAAAGCGA
>JAHIEN010000066.1 GCA_018901615.1 Candidatus Omnitrophota bacterium
AACTTTTCATTATATCTAGTCATCTTTTTAAAAATATTTCCTTTAGCTGTTACCATTCTCAGCATCTTGTCTGACACATTTGGGATATCTAATTTCGCAAGATAATCCATATCTTCTATTGCTCTTTCATGCATTCCTTGCTCGCCGTTAATATTAATGGGTATGCCATTCAAGATAACCTTTGCAACAGCCTGCACATTTTCCTTTCGAAGCACTGCGTTCACGCCTTCTCCTATAGTATCTGCGAAGGCGCCATCTAATGTCTGCTGCGTTTCAAGCTCTTGATTCAGCAAATTATTTATTCCTAAAATCACTCTATTTGCGGAGGTGCCGCGAAACTCATTCAATAATTTAAACCCATATCCGTCTTGCCTCCAACGCAAATCCCTGGCAGTAAATCTCCCTGTTTCTATAGCCTTATCAACTTCTTTTTTTAAATCACCATAAGGTTGGTATACAAAATCCAATTTCATAAATCCTATTATTTCATAATCCTCTCTGTTTGCTATATAGGTACCATCGGGAGGGCTTCTTATATTAATAGTTGTTCCAATACCTGCTGAAGACATTTTTTTCAAAACATCATATAATTTTTCTTTTCTTACAACAGGGTAATACGGTTCTATATCATCCACAAATAGCTGTATTCCAAGTTTAGTATATTTTCCCGCTATACCTGCCTTGTCTTCATCCGATAACTTCGGTATGGCAGGTGTTACGCTTTCAAATTTATCAAGCCCTGCCCCTGCCAACATCTCGCTTGCCGCGCCATTTAAACCATTCTCTTTTGATACCCTTAAGATATATTCTGCATGCTCCTTGCTTCGCCCATAATTAGCGTGAACATCTTTATCCCTTTTTTCCGACCTTACTATTCCGAAACTGATCCTGGGGCTGGGCAGCGAAAAGATAAGGCTGCCAGGCCTTAATAAACCTGTTAGCGAACTTGTCAAATTCGACCTGTCATAAATTATAAAAAAACCGTCTCTGTCTTTATAAGCTCCGACAAGAGGATCGTTTGTTTCCGACCTCAGCGTGTTATTTAAACTATTCATGCCTTCATCTGACATATCTTCTATCTTTGTGAAACTATATTTTCCATCTATAAAATACGCTAATATCTGCTGGGTTTCTAATCGTATCCTATTCACGTCTTCCATACTCAAATCAGAAGGAAGAACTATACACAATTCATCCCCGCCTGTCCTGACCGCGGATCCGTTATATTCAGATAATACAAAATCTGCGGCTCCAATCATTATCGGTATTAATTTATCTACGATTTTCATTGTAAATACATAATTTATGACGGCTATTTTACTCATGTCTCCTGCGCCAATAAAACAACCTGGGTCTTTTTCCATCCATTTAAGTATTTTATCAACCCCGTCCTGAGTTCTTACAGCAGTAAATGTCTCAGGCTCTGATTTCCAGCGCTCTCTCAAGGCATCAAGCTTCTTTTCAACGTCTTTATTGAATCTTGCGCTTTGGATTAAAGATGGAATCGCGCCGTCTGTAAAAATCAGCTGGTTCGGAAATCTCTTTACATGTTCCACGACAGCCTGTAAAAATGCGGCTGTACCTTTTTCTTCTCCTCCTATATAATTATCCCGAAGCCCTTTATGTATTATGTCGATTGCCTCGGAAGAAACGCATATAGCTCTTTCCGCGCCTGCCTTTTTAAACGCGGCAAAATCATTTCCATCTGGATCTGGATCGTCTCCTATATATACGGCATCAAGGCTTAAATCCTGCGGGTTTTCCTTTGATTCTTTAATCGCATTTAAACGATACCCTTGAAACTCAACCAATTCGCCAGAATTACTTAAAGTATCTAAACTACTGGAACCGTTGGCAAAAATGATAATCCTGTTCCATAAATGCGGCAGGATAGCGCCTCTTAATAACAATCTTTTCCTTGTCCTGTCTAAATCATTCCCGGAAATCACCACATACGCGCCTCCTGCTTCAAGATAATCTACCAAAAAGTTTTTTGCCGCGCTTTCATCTAATGTAGGGTACCGCGTCAACTCTGACTTGCCATAAGTAGTACCGTCTCCGTCTGCCACTATAACAGTCCTTGTGCGCCTTGCGTCAATAAACTGCCCTGGCATATAACCAGCTGCATCAAGTATTTCTTCAAAATGGCGGTTGAGATAATCAATAGATAGGGCTTTATCAATGCCCATAGCATTTGCCTCAAGTGTCCTAAGCCCGGCTTTTTTAATAGAAACAGGGAATTGTTTCTTAAGCGCCTCCAAATAAGGTCTCCTGTATTCATCCGGTATGCCTCTGATAACTACCTGATCTGACTCTCCGGTTTCTTTATTATACCCTCTTACCTCAATCCTGGCTAAATCGCTTTCCGTCCAATTTAATAGGCGTTTGTCTGAAAGCACATCAGGATTTTCTTTAAACCCCTTGGCTATGTCCCAAAATTGAGAACTAATATCCTTATACGGCGAGCTTTCGGGATTATCCAGGTATTCCGCCAGTCCGGCGTAGAATTGCCTGATCGCCTCACCTCCGGCCTTCTTCAGCCCTTCTGTAATCTCACTGGATAACATTGTAGAACCTATGTTAGAATTAGACGCTAATTTTTGGCCTAACTTTTCCCTATTTACATTAAATGCTCCAACAGTATAAACACTGTCTTTTATCTTGAATCTGTCAGTAGCTGGTGTCGCGAATACGCTGCTTTTTGCAAACATAATATAGGCATTCATTTTCGCGAGCGCCCTTTCTCTTGCTATTTTTATGCCTGCATAACCGACTGCCAGAAAATAGTGATACGCATAGGGCGGATAATAGCTGGAATTAAATATTGAATACCTCTCCTGCAAGCCCGCGGGTATTTCTTTATAATCTTTTACCAGCCATTTATTAGAATCTTCTGTCATTTTTGAAATTTCCGGAAGCCTTTTTTCTTTTCTGTTCCTTACAGCGATCTCGCCTGATTTTATCCTCATGGCATAAGCGCCCAGTAAAATATTTATCGGCTCCACATTATCTGCTAGATCATTAAGCGTTGGATACATTGTTTCAAGCCATGCATCCCATACGTGTCCTTTTTTAGTAATTTGTCTTATAAATTTATATCCTTCGATGAACTTCATAAACTTAGATCTATCAGCTTCATTATCGAGAAGTTGATTCATAATAAAATCTTCGTTTTCGTATAAGAATTCTAAAAACTCTTCATGCTTCATAAAAACCGCGCTTACATTCATAAGACCTATGGTATTTCTCATATCGCGAAAGCCAAGTATTTTAGAGAAGTGCTCTCCTATCCCTTCTTTTATTTTATTTTTAGACTTTTTATCTACTTGTTCTTCATATGCAAATCCACTTATCAGCGCAGGTTCCAATCCCCACGCCTTTGCGGCAAATTGTATAGCCTTGACCCGCGCAGGAGTTAGAAAACCCCTGACTCTTCTAGTATCATCCGCGCTTAAAATATTATTTTCAGCTGTTCTCGCAGCTATAAAATCCTCTTTTTCTCTCTCAAATTGTATCCTTGAAGCGTATTTTTTCGCATGCATTGGTTTTTTTAAGCGCGCTGCTTCCTGTTTTTCCTCTACAGATGGTTCTCCTGATTTATACAGAATCCCTCCTCCTGCAACTGTTGCGCTTACTCCTGCGGCAGCGAGTAAAAAATCTCTTCGCGTTATACCTTGGTTCGAAGCAAGGTTTTTTGATGTTATAGATTTATCTGGGGATGCTAAAATGCCTCTGTAAAGTCCTGCGATAGCAGGGTAATGACCTTCTTTTACGGAATCAGGTTTTTCTATATAAAAACCAGCCTCTTTTAGGTTACTTGCTATGTTATATATCTCTGTGCTTGAAGACTCCCACCTCATGCTCTTCCAGAATCCTTCAGAGCCCTGTCTCCTGGTTCCATATATTTCTTTGTAACCTAATTCATATAATAACTTTGATAACGCTAAGTATAGCGTCTGGCCGCTTACGCCTTTCCTTCTCATCCATGCTCGATCTATGCTAAACCATTGCATAAAAACTGCTTTTTTATCAAAAGATTTGCCGTTTCTAAGTTTGAGGGGCGCGATATTTATCCTTGCTACTGCTCCTCCAAGGTCATCTTTTATAACTATATCTAAAAGCCTCTCTTCCGGATGATCAAGGCCATAGTCTCCGGCATCTATTGCTAAACCTCTTTTTAAAAGCGCTTTATCCTCAATCTCTTGAGGATTGAGATCTTTATCGTAAATCTCTTCCAGAGACAGTTCAAGCGCTTCAGCCAGGGGCGTTAATCGCTCCAGGCTAACCGGCTTATCGCCTAAATAAAATAATTCCCCTTCCTTGAAAGCCTTTCTGTCAAACCCAGCTAACATTCTTTCAGCAAGGCGGCCATCTGAGCCTGGCTCTGTATCCTTTGCCTGGGATTTTATCTTTGAAAATCCCATCGGCACTCTGAGATGCTTGGCTTGTATATATAAGCTAGATATATTTTTATTAGCGGAAGATTCCGGATAGGCTAGGCTTGTAAGCAGGAATACCTGGGCCAATAAGAGAGATATTGATTTGGTAAGGATTTTATTCTTTAGATTTAACATATTTCAACCTTAAACTTTAAACTATCAGCTAGTGGAATTACAATCTCCTTCGCAACGCCTCTTGGCTTGAAAGTGTCTCTTCTATCTCGTTATCGCTAGATGGCTTTGTCAACCACTTATAGATAGCGCCTTGTTCAACATTCTGCAAGGGATCCAGCTGAGAAAGCCTGGAAATCACCTCCCAGATCCTGATTTGTGTCTTTAATTGATCTATGAGTTTCTCATTAGTATTTTCGTTCTCCTGAAACAACTTTCGTATATTATCTGACCTCAGCATAAAACATGAATTTGCCAGAACGTCATTGACAGACCACCGAGTCCGCAGGGTAAAGTTGTCGCCCAGCAGGCGTATTGCTTTCTTTCGTAAATCCCCAATAGAATAACCCACAACCTCCTTTTTGATTGCTGCTATAATCTCCCGAATATGATCAGGATAGGATATTTTACTAAAGCCTCTGATTTCTCTAATGCTATCTTTGATTCTTTCAGAATCAGGATCTATATCATACAAGAAAGGCTCTGTGAGCATATACTCTTCCTGTCTATCTGGAATATAGATCTCTCCTCTGCCTCCTTTAATCCTTTCAACTACTACCATGCGCAACTCATGCAGATTCTTCCTTTTGAATCTTTCCCTCTCACCTTCTGTTGATAATAGAAGCGTGAGGTAATCTGTAAAAAGCGCTATGAGGTTGCCGCTTGTTTTTACGCTTTCCTTCCCTTTAGCGGACATCTCTGCGGATTCATCCTTATTATCTCTGGCATATACTATACTGTCGGCAATTCTTTTTATATAATCAACTGCTTTGCCATCTCCACCATTATATAATTTCAGGAATGCGACAGGATCCAACGCTGCTATATCCTGCGGCAGGGTTACTAACCATCCCCCTATTTTCCCGTGTTCTATGCGATCCCCAAAGGCAGGCAGATCAGTGGCAACAACCGATAGCCCCTGCCACATAAGCCATGACAAAGCGAGATTATACCCTTCTCGCGTCGACAAGATAAGGCCTGCCCCGCCTTTTTTTCTCGCGATAGCAGCGCAGGCAGAGCGCTGTTTCCGGCTATATTCAGTAAAGATCTGGACATTTTTACCTATTCCATTTTTATCGACTAGATCTTTAAGCAGTTTATATTGCGCTCTTGTTCCTGGATCATCTGCTGAAACATCAAGGAAAATCCATAAATAAGAATCTGAATTTGGAGGTTTTCTTAAATATTCGGCGAACGCTAAAAGGCCATGGATCATGCCTTTTGCCGGGTCAGCGCGTCCTAATACCAGGACATTAAAATTGCCTATTTTAAGCTCCCTGCCTTCGTCATCCCGTATTTCTTTGCTATACTTATCTATATCATCTATATCAGATAACACTCCATTCTGCGCATTTAAAAGATCTAACGCCGCCCCCCTTTCAACAGTCATAAGCTCTGTAAACGCCTTTGAGCCATGAATCGGATGGCCGGGTTGATGAATCAATATAGCTTCTTTCCAACTCTCGACAAGATGCCTCGCAGATTCCAAACCCGGGCCTTCTCCTCTTGTTCCTGAAGTGTCTATATGCAGCCTGGCAACCTTTCTTTTTAAATACTTGGTTAATAGCTTGTTTAATAGCGCGGTCTGCGGGTCATCTGACCAAAGTATTGCTTCACCAGTCGCAAAAAGCTGGAGATATAAATCGGCATTGGCCCTGTTAGTCTCCTCCCAGAGAGCAAAATCAGGCATTGGCGTGGACAAGATGCCTTGAATACCATCATGCATCGGCTTGGTGGCTTGAGAGAAAAAAGCAGGGTCTAACGGCCACGCTATATGCCACTGCACGTCCACACCCAGGGCAATCAATAGTGGCACCATTGGGTTATACATATCAGCCACGCCTCCGCCCGTCATGTGTGGCATTCATAAAAATAAGTCTTTCACCTTTTTCATTAAACTCTTGCACTAACAATAAAAAATCTTCGACCTGTTCGTCCCCTATTAGATTTCTATATTCATTAAGGATTCTTTCCTTATCCTCAGGAGTAAGCCTTTCCTGGAAACACATCGCCTGATAGGCTGCCTCAGTGTCGATAGAAACAAGTTCTTTAAGATAGCCGAGGGCGGCAGTCCAGTTTTCTCTACTCATAAAATATTCCCCAAAATAATGTTTTTTTATAATCTTAACCGCTTTAGCGACATTTTCTTTTCTGTCTTTCTCTTCAGAAGCTTTAGCTTGCTCAACTGCAGCTATAATTTGGCTCAATGCCCTCGGCCCTTCTGATCCCTGTGGCGAAAATATAAGGGGAAGTCTTAATTTATCATTCATCCCCTCTATCATTTCGGAAATAGGCTTACGTTTTCCCGAGAGCAAATTTCGGTAATTCTCTTCGTCTATCTCTGTGGAGGAATACGGGGAGATTACGACATACGAATAGCCCTTTTCTTTCAGGAGGGCGGTCAGGCCGCGGGTGTGGAAACCGCCTGTGATCAAGGCCGCGACTTTTACATTACGTCTTTCTATTTCAGATACAGTATTCCTGATCATTGCTATATCGCGCTCTTTAGCGATCTCGTAGAAGTGTTCAAGGTCAGGAAGGCGCATGTCTATTAAGTCAGGGTTATAATCGATGTATCCTGTTGGGCCCGCTTGTCCTCCGAGGCCCTGGCGCAGAATGGCTGTGGCGGACTTAAACCAGTTTACTTTGAAGCTGTCTTTATCAGCTAAATAATAATCCAGCTCTTCATTGGATATCTTCAGATTAAAAAAACTTCCGAGGAATTTTACGCGGCGCAGGGATTTTGTGAGGAGTTTCTGATTTTCGTTTGTGGAGACATTGTCCTTAACCTCGTAAGCAAGCTCTTCTATCTCCTGGAAAATGGCTATCGAATCAAGTGAATTAACTTTCTTGAGATATTCCACAAAGTTAGATAGAACGGGATAGCCGCCTAGTTCGTCTTTTAAATACCGCCGCGCAAGTTCATCCAAATAACTATAGAATGAAAAAGGCGATATCTTCTGCTCCTTGAATAGAGCTGCCTTTTCAAGGAGCGTATCTCTTTCAGGTCTATTGCTTTTACTGGCCAGCGCGGGCTGGAGGCTGCCCAGGAGTTTCTGAGACTCTTCAATTACCTTTTCCTGGTTTATGGTTTTTTCGAGCTCCCTACTCTCCAGAAGTATCGCAATATTCTTCGAGCGGACATCCTGGCCTGATGCGGGCGCAGAATCGAGAAGATAATCTAAGTACTCATTTGTATCAAGCGAGCCATTCTCGTATTCTTCTCCCTTCGCGTCTATCTCCAAAAGCTTCTTTGAATAGACCTTTGGTTTCAAATCCTCAAGGACATCTTTTACTTGAGAGATAAAGACCTGGGCATCCTGCGAGAACTTCATTATCTTATTATATTCAATGATATTCTGGAAATAGATGTCCTTATCTTCAATGCCCCAGATGGGCAAGTCCGGATATTTTGTTATTGAGATGTATTCCTCTGCCGTGAGTTCGCCCGATTCAACGAAGAGCCTCGCGGTCTTTTCCCTGACCGCGGCATCCGGGAAGCTCGCCACGCTGGATGTATCCACCTCACCTTCAGCGCCTTCTGAGCAGACTAACCCAAGGCCATAATCCTTTATAAGGATCTCCAAAATGCTTGCTTCGTTATACTGCGCTTCCGGGTTAGTGTGCAGATCCTGAATGTGGACTATGAGCCGTTGTTTGTGATCCGTGATCCGTGATCCGTCTGACGGCGCTTCATAAACCTCTACCACCCTGCCTAGCTTATCAGGTATATATATGCAAGATAGGTCCTTTAAAGCAGAGATCTGTAAGCCATGGGAAGGGGATTTAGGGTATGAAGATTCTTTAGTGTCTTTTCCGCGAAGTACATCCTTTTTTTTCTGAAGTTCACCCTCGGTTTGCTCCTGTATCGCCTTATAATCAGGCCGCTTGTCTTTAAATAGGCTCCTGTCAGAAGGCGCGGCATAACCAACGCTTGTAGCCAGAAACACCTGCGCCATCAATAGTGAAACAACCTTGTTAAATTTTCTTTTTTGACATTTAAGCATATGTTGCGCCTTTAAAAAACTCCCGGGCATGTCATTTTAAATGATATAGGTTTTGGTGCCTCGCCATGGGAGAGAGGCCCTATTCAGATAAATGGCAATGCCCGAGAAAATAGGTATTCAAAAAAATACCAGACCTTGTCTTTTTGTCTGGTATATGAATTGTTTGAGATATTTTTAGTCCCATGGCTAGTTTTATATGATTTTAACTGATTTACACAAGTTTAAATGCTTTAAATTGTTTTATAAACTCTATCTAAAGTATAGCCTATTATTATAAAATTGTCAAGGTCATTAACATCCTTAACTTGACACTTTGAGCGGGTATTTCTCGTTTTGTCAAGTTAAGGGCTATTTTGGAAGGGTTATATTTTTTTGGGCCTGGTATTTACCTTTGCGGTCTGAATAAGAAACCTCACATGTTTCATCTGATTCAAAGAACACTACCTGAGCAATTCCTTCATTCGCATAAACCTTCACAGGAGCAGGCGAAGTATTGCTTATCTCCATTGTAATATAGCCTTCCCAGCATGGTTCCAGCGGAGTAACATTTACTATAACGCCTATCCTGGCATAGGTGCTTTTACCTGTGCAGAGACAAAGAACATTTCTGGGGAGCTTAAAATATTCAAAGGAGCGCGCAAGGATAAAAGAGTTTGGCGGGATTATACATGTATTGCCTTTATAGTCCTCGAATAAGTCCGGGTTTATTTTTTTGGGATCTATTGCGGCTACGGTATTAGCGCCTTTGAATATCTTAAATTCATCCGCTATTCTGATGTCATAGCCGTAACTTGAAAGCCCGTAAGATATACTACCTTTTCTTATTTGTTTAGACTCGAATGGCTTTATTATTTCATGCTCCAGGGCCATTCTCTTGATCCAGGAATCTGGTCTTATTGACATAACCTCAGCATTTGGAATATCCGCATGAACGACAGACCACGCAGCCTTCTTCATGCCTTAAGGCTGCTCCGCAATCAGGGCAGACACCCACAACATTCCCAAGTTTATCCTCTATCATTGTATGGGGAGAGCGGTGCTCCAGCGTCTCTTCCTTATGATGCATCTTTCCATTCCCCAATCGCAATTCCAGCACGCGCGCAATAGCATCGGCGCACGAAAAAATCCTGCCGCCTTTTTCCCAGGAAGGAGACGGGCAGCGTATACCTCTAAGCTGGTCTATTATCTTCTTGTTCTCCACGCCCGAACGAAGCGCAAGAGAGACGAGCCTTCCTATGGCTTCGAGTTGACTCGCAGCGCAGCCTCCAGCCTTGCCCATCTGGATGAATACCTCAAACGGCATATTCCTATCATCCACATTTATCGTGATGTAGAGATTGCCGCATCCTGTATTGACCTTTGTTGTTGTCCCTGTCGTGACAACAGGCCGTGGCCGCGGCGCCACGATATCCTTATCCTTTGGTTCACTCTTCACGTTTGACTTTGAGATTTCTTTTGAATTTATGTTCAACACCTGCTCCTCCCTGCTTTTATCTCTGTAAATCGTCACACCTTTACATCCTAACTTATATGCCAGCATATAGACTTCCTTTACGTCGTCCTTGGTAGCATCATTATGAAAATTCACTGTCTTTGAGACAGCGTTGTCCGTATGTTTCTGGAATGCCGCCTGCATCCTTATGTGCCATAGTGGCACAATGTCGTGCGAGGTTACAAATATCTCCTTATACTTTTGAGGCACGCCGTCTATATCCCTTACAGAACCTTTTTCTACTATCTCCTCCATCAGCTTTCTGGAATAAAAACCCTCTTTTTTCGCCACTTCTTCAAAGAGGGCATTGACCTCGATGAGCTTATTGTTATCCATGACGTTTCTGTAATATGAAAGGGCGAATAGGGGTTCGATGCCGCTCGATGTATTGGATATTATTGAAATGGTCCCTGTAGGCGCGATAGTCGTCAATGTCGCATTCCTCCTCAAACTCGAGCCTTCTTTAGCGAAGATGCTCTCATTATAAAAAGGAAATGCCCCGCGTTCCTCTGCTAACTCCTCGGATCTTGTCCTTGCCTCTTTATTTATAAATTCCATGAGCTTTTCAGCCAGTTCCACTGCCTCCTCGCTATTATAAGGTATCTCAAGTTTTATAAGCATATCTGCCCAGCCCATAACGCCAAGACCTATCTTCCTGTTCTTCCTGGTCATATTCTTTATCTCTTCCAGCGGGAATTTATTCATATCTATAACGTTATCGAGAAAATGAACCCCCAGATGCACAAGTCTTTTTAGTTTATCCCAGTCTATCTCTTTTCTTTCGTTCCTTTCGCAGACAACCTTAGAAATATTCATAGAACCAAGATTGCAGGATTCAAATGGGAGCAAGACCTGTTCTCCGCAAGGATTGGTTGACTCATATTTTCCTAGTTTTGGTGTCGGATTAAATTCATTCATTTTATCAATAAATATTATTCCTGGTTCACCATTTTTCCATGCGCATTCAACTATCAAACCAAATACTTCTTTTGCACTGAGCCTTTTGATCTCCTTATTTAAATGCGGATCTATCAGTGAATATTCCTCATCATCTATCACCTTTTTCATAAAATCTTCTGTAACTGCTACAGATATGTTAAAATTTGTTATCTCCTTGTCGTTTTCTTTACATTTAATAAATTCAAGTATGTCGGGATGGTCAACGCGAAGTATGCCCATGTTTGCCCCGCGCCTGGTATTATGACTAACAAAACCATTGGCAATATATGTATGTCCATCAGGAACAACTAAATCTAAGGTAGGCGCATACGAATAACTAATTTTTTCTACCTGTGCATAATATTGATTTTTGTATAGAATATCTTCGAGGAAACTTTCTTTTAAAAAATCATATTCTTCTATCAAAGTATCGGCTTTTGCGCGGGTAAGTTGTCTCTCATCCTTTATGCCCTCGAGATAATGGTAAACCTTCCTGTAAAATGGATTTCTTGGTTTTAATATTAGATTTTCATAAAATTCTCTAAATTGTTTTGACTGATTTGGAATAACATCATTATAGCTAACATCCCTTTTTATAACCCGATCGAGTCTTTCTTTCTTCCTTTTACTTAAAAAACCTATCCTTTCTTTATAAGTCTCTAGTCCCTTTGGAGTCGAAATCGTTAAAATATAAAGCTTATTCTTTCCATAGGAAGACTTTCTATCCGCATTAATCCGAATACGCGAAGGTATACCTAAGTTTAGCAGTAAAAGCTGTGACTGATATATCAATCTTTGAGAAACAGAAGTTAGTGCAATATGATATCCTTGTTTGTCAATATAACCATCTGCCTCAAATAAACCCCTTACAAAAGCTTCGGCACACTCTCTGTCACCTTTCAAAATCACTTCAGGTATAAATGCGCGTAACGTATTTGCTTTATTAACACCTATGGACTTCAACCACTCAACCAGCATCTGACTGTGATAGATTAAATTAATACTTTTATCATCTCTCTTTTGTTCAAAGCGGCTGTTGACTTTGAAAATTTCATTAACAAAATTATCAAAATAACTCTTGAGTTCTAAACAATCATGCGGAATCGCCAACATTAGTTTTCCTTTATGAAAACAACCATCTCCTATATAGTAACCGATTAATTCTGCCAGACCTATGCTCATCTCAGCCGGCAAAATACACGTCTTAGCATTAAAATGAAAACCCCTGGTAAATTTCTCAAAACTAAGCCTCTTTCCTATAAAAGTATTCATCTGCAAGGCAACCCAATCGCCGTTCTTTACGTCTCTTAATTCTCTCCATACATAATTACCCTCGTCATCAATAACCCTAATCTTATGATCAAGGGTTGCAGTGAATCCATAGCCTTCCTTTGTAGTTATAGTCTTGACTGGTTTAATACCATTATTGTAAAACTGCTCAGCAGCCTTTAAACCATCGTCGCTGAAAACCTTGAGATATAAATTCTCGTAATATCCTGGCAGTGAACAGCCAAGTTCTTTTATTGATAACAAACCTTTCTCTGTAGATATAATTGTATTTTCCTCTACGCATCCTCCCTGTTTCACGGCCTGGGTGGCCGCGTTAAAAACCTTCATAAAAGAAACTGGGCCGCTTGAAACTCCACCTGTAGAACGAACCACGCTGTTTTTCTGGCGCAGTCTTGAAAAACTAAACCCTGTTCCTCCTCCGCTTTTATGTATCATAGCAGTATTCTTTATCGCGTCAAAAATAGACTCCATTGAATCTTCTACCGGCAGGACAAAACAGGCGGATAACTGCCCGAGGTCTTTTCCGGCATTCATCAGGGTAGGGCTGTTAGGCATGAATTCAAAATTTGTCATCATGCTGTAAAAATTTTCTTCGGTTAGCTTAACTTCTCTGTCAGTGGAACCGTACAGCCTGTCTGCCTCTGCTATCCCGGAAGCAACCCTCCCGAACATCTCTTTAGGGGTTTCTATTATCTTTCCATTTTTGTCTTTTTTCAAATATCGTTTTTCGAGGACCTTCAGGCAGTTTTCAGAAATATTTAATTTCTTTGCATTATTTTCTTTGACCTGCATTATCATCTCCTTAGGCTGGTTTATAATCCATATTGGGATAAAAATAAGTATAGCATCTTAATTTTTCATGTCAAGCCAAAAATACCATATATTGCTATTTTTTTTGGCTGATATCTATATATTGTGGTTCACCGCGGACGGCTATATGGCCTCGACGCTGTCTTTAGGGATCCATCCTCTTAGGTCTTTTGAGAGGTCGATTTCGCGCCAATCCTGGGCGTCTTCTACTATTCTAATCTCTGAACCTTCGTGCAGCGTAAACTGTAAAAGATAATCTTCTTTTGGTCCGCTGCGCGCATCAACACTGTCGACCACAACAACTGCTTCCTTAGAATTTTTAGCGCGGATCTTTGACGCGAGAAAAATAAAAAACACGATCAATATAGCGGCCAGTGTCCCAACAGCATAAAACAATCCCCTTCTTCTCGCAGCAAAAAATATTGAAACTATTAATAGCGTCACAATACACAGATAGGCCATGGAAACAAAGATCGTCAGTTGATCTATATTCATACTGTCATAGGGCAAAAGAAGGGCCTTCACGAGAAACCCTTTTTCAGGACGTTCTATCTTATCAACTGTCATGGCCCGCGCAAGTTTCAGATTATGCGATATATCCCTGTCGCCTGGAGCGAGCCTTAACGCCCTTCTGTAATTTACTATGGCCCTGCCTATCTTTTTCAATTTAAAATAGGAATTCCCGAGATTATAAAATACCTCGGGACCGACCCTGTCAATCTTTAAAAGCATCTCGTAAAGCGATACGGCCTTTTCATAATCCTCGTTTTCGTAATTGATATTCGCCTTTCTGTATATCTCTTCGGGAGACTGGGCAAATACCACGCCTGTAGATATAAAAAATGAAAAAATTAATAACAAGGTAAATTTTTTCATGCGCGCTTCTCCAGTTCTGTTATGACCTCAGAGGCCTCTCCAAGAGATCTCTGCATATCTTCCCTGTCAAACTTGCCTGACGCAAACCTCGCCATATCACAGATATCAAATAGCTCTTTTAATCTCTCTATATTTTCCCTGGAACACCCTTTTTCTTCCAGCCTGATTTCAAGGATATCTTTTGTAATCGAGGCGTGCGGTATGTTCAATTTATCTGCCACGTATTCTATAACAGCTCTGTTGATCTCAGCGTAAAAAGCCTTGACGTCGTGTTTCAACATGATCCCTTTTGCCGCCTTCAGTCTTTTAGCGGCCATGCCTCTTGCGCGGCGTGAACGGGCATAACCTATATCTGTCCTTAATCGCTCTTTATGGACCTCAGATATATAAAATAATATTAACAGCAATAACGGAAAGATATTAAACGCGATAAATATTTTATTCTTATAAAGAAACGCGTCCCTCGGCCTTAGGCGTGGAACAGAAGTCTTTATATAAGCAATGTCCTTTTTTAATAGCCTGACCTCTTCTTTTGTCAATCCCGGGAACAAAACAGCTTGTTCAGGCGCTGGCTGTTCTTTTGATTTTATCGCCATCACTTCCACAGGCCCTACATTCTTTTCTACATATTTTTTTGCAGCAGGGTCAAAATAGGAGTATCCTATGGGGCCTATGGTAAAGGACCCTGGCCGTTTAGGTATAACGACCTTTTCAAAGGCCTTTTCGCCCTGCACGATATAATCTGCCTTTGAGATATTCTCAGAGCTTCCAGAATCATGCACCTTCACATCATCCATCTCTGGAACATGGGGAGACGATATTGTCTTTATATTGCCCTTGCCGCTTATCTTTATCTTAAGGCTTATTGGCTGATTTTCTTCAACGTTATTTTTATCCGTTTCTACTGTTACATTATAATTGCCGACATCGCCTTTAAAATTCTGCGGTTTGCCTTCTTCCGGCAGAGGAAGGATTTCTACTCTTATGGGTTCTGTCGTAAGTATGACTGGTTTTCCCTTGCGAAACATGCTAAAGGGGACCCTGTCAAAAATATCAAACGGGTTCCGAGAAAAAACCCTTTCCAGGTCCTCGACGCTTGCCTCAAGCCGGGCTGAGCCTATTATGAATTCTCCTGGGCTTGTGGCAAACAAGGCTGTCTTTATTTCAGTTACAAGATACCTTGCCTCGTTTACTACCTTGTAATATTTCTTCTGCGGAGGCATGTCTTCTGTCCAGAACCCAGTGGTGGAAGGCGGATTATATACCGGATTCTGAAATAAGTCTACTGACTGGTAAAAAGCGAACGTAAGCGTGACCTGCTCATTCACATATGCCCTGAGTTTATCTACATATGTCTCTATGAAAAGTTCTTTGCCGGGTTTCTGAGATCCACGTTGATGATCTTGCGGCTGTGACGGGCTGCTGTAAGAAGGGGCCTGCGCCGCTGCTGTTCCTCGCGGCATGACCTTGACGTCTATAGGCCCGGCTGAATAGGTCTTTCCGTTATATTCAATAGTAAAAGGGCCAAGCGTATAATCTCCCTCGTCATTCGGCACGAGTATATAATTAAAAGAGACCGTGCTTGTAACATGCCCGTTTATAATAGAGATATTCTGCGACCTGCCAGAAGAATAGGCAGTGAATCCATTCATGGCCGGGATCCCTGGCTGCGGGATATTCGAGACATCGCCATTAACTATTATTGTAAGCACTAGCTGCTCATCAAGTGCGATTTCCTGCTTGTCCACGCTGGCGGATATAGAAATCTCACCCGCAAGACACACCCCTGAGACAAACAAAAACACAGCAACGCTAAATACTAGAACCTTCTTCATAACTTTAAACCTTCAACCTTAAACTTAAAACTACCGTCACCAGTCTTTTTCCACCCTGTATCTGCCTTCGCCCGGCTGCGTCCTTAATTCCTTCTGCAGGTCTTTTTCGTCGTCTTTAAGGGCGTCGAGGAGCCTCAAGGCGTCCTCTTTTGACATTTCGCCTTCTTTGCCTTCTTGGGCTTGTTTGTCTTCTTGTTGTTCTTGCGCTTCTCTCCCGGCCGCCTCTTCTTGTTCTTTCTCACCCTCTTTTTTTTCTTCCTGTCTGGCCTGCGCTTCTTGTTGTTGCTGCTGTTCCTGCTGACCTTGGGATTTTTGTTCTTCGCTCTTCTCCTGCTCTTCTTGATTCTCTCGCTGCGATTTGGCCTGTTGCGATTCTTTTTTCTGCAAATCCTCTTTTATCTTTTTCCTTACAAATTCTATGTTGTATTTTGCGTCTTCGTCGTCAGAATTTATGTCCAGTGTCTTTTTATAATACTCTATCGCCTCGGGCAGTTTGCCCATCCTGTAGCAAGAATTCCCCATATTATAATACGTCTTCGCGTGAAGTTCAGCATCTTTCGCTCCCAAAGACTTTTCATATTCATTTGACGCGTCTTCGTATTTCTTCTGCCCGTACAGCGCGCTTCCTATATTATAATGCAATTCTTCTTTATCCGGGCTGTCTATTTGCGCGTCGCGCCATTTTGAGAGCGCGTCATCCATCCTGCCCTCTTTATACAGCTTCACGCCTTCTTTATTTTTCTTTGCGACAGGGTCCTGCCATATCCATCCGATGCTGGAAAAATAAAATAAGCTTACTACCACTATTACAAAAAATCGTCTCATTGTTTTCTTCTATCTCCTATTGCAAATTCGACGCATAATAATATCAGCGCTATTGCCAGAAAATACTGGAATCTGTCTTCATATTGCGCAAAGAGCCTGTTGGAAAGTTCCTTTTTCTGCATCTTACTTATCTCATCATATATCTTGTCAAGCTCAAATTCGCTGGGCGTGGCATTATAGTATTTGCCGTCTGTTACAAGCGCTATTTTCTGAAGCGTGGTGTCATCAAGCCTTGACAGGACCACATTACCATTCTTATCCTTTTTGTGGCCCGCGACTTTACCGCTTTCATCCACCACAGGTATTGGTTCCCCGCTCTTTGTGCCGATTCCTATGGTATAGATAATAACGCCTTCTTTCCTTGCCTCTTGAGCGGCCCGGACAGGATTTGTTTCATGGTCTTCTCCGTCTGTAAGAAGGATCAAGACCTTGTGCCTTCTCTCTTTTTTAATGAACGACTCCGTGGCTGTCCTTATAGCATCTCCAATGGCTGTCCCGGGCTTTGGCATCATGCCAGCTTCTATGATGCCAAGAAACATCTTTGCCGCGTTGTAGTCAAGCGTGAGAGGGCATTGGACAAAACTATCTCCTGAAAATGTCAGTATCCCGGCCCTATCCCCTTTTAATTTATCTATAAGCGAGGATATCTCAAGCTTTGCCTTTTCCAAGCGATTGGGCTTTATATCCTGAGCGAGCATACTCGCTGAAGTGTCTACGGCTATCATGACATCCACGCCCTGCCGCCTGGTCATTGTAAGCCTTGTGCCTATCTGCGGCCGCGCAAGACTGATAATCAAAAATCCAGCTGCAGTGACCAACAAAGCCTTCTTCCATCTTTCTTTCGTAATGCTCTTTGAGAGAGAAAGTCTTTCCAGTGTGGCCTTGTCTCCAAAGATCTTAAGGTCCCGCCTCTTCCGCGCAGACACATAGATAAAAAATACCGCCATGATAGGAAGCAAAATAAGAAAATTTAAATATAAGGCCGAACCCCAATGCATATTTCTCTCGCTTAGTCGATTGGTTTGTGTAAAGTTTAAAGTGTAAAGTTTAAAGTAAAATCAGCCCTCATGGTAATTTTCTAAAGATAGTATTGCTCATTATTATTTCTGTCAGTAATATCAGAAGTCCGGGCAGAAGAAAATATCCTGCCAGCTCAGTGTAATTTGCGTATTCCTTTGTCTCTATCTTTGTTTTTTCGAGTTTACTGATAGTTTCGTAAACCTCTCTCAGGCCTTTCTCGTCCTTTGCCCTGAAATACATGCCGCCTGTTTCATTAGCGATCTTCTCAAGCAAGGCCTCGTCTATTTCTGTATCCATGCGCACATATCTCTTTCCAAAAATAGGGTCTTCCACAGGATAAAGCGCGCCTCCGGGCTTGCCAGCCCCTATGGTATATATCTTTATGCCCAGTGCTTCTGCGGCCTTTGCGGCAGTAGGGGGATCTATTTTCCCAGCGTTATTAATACCGTCTGTCAGCAGTATTATTATCTTGCTCTTTACCGTGGAATCCCTGAGCCTGTTGACTGAATTAGCGATGGCAGTGCCTATTGCTGTACCATCCTCTATCATTCCTATTTGGATTTTATCCAGCAGATTTAATAACACTCCGTAATCGAGCGTCAAAGGGCATTGCGTAAAACTAAACCTTGAAAAAACTACCAGCCCTATCCTGTCATTGCGCCTGGATTTTATAAATTCCTCTATAACTTCTTTTGCCGCGCCAAGCCTGTTCTGCGGCTTAAAATCTTCTGCCCTCATGCTGCCGGATGTATCAAGCGTAAGCACAATGTCTATGCCTTCTGTTATAATCTCCTCTTCTTTCTGGCCTGCCTGTGGCCTGGCCAGCGCGAGGATAAAAATAGATAGCGCGGCCATCCTGAGAATCATTGGCGTATGGCGGTACCTGGCTCGAAACCCGGACCTTATGCCTTTAAATACAGACGTGTCTGAGAATATAAGGCTGGCATCACGGTTCTTGCTGCGCCTGAAATACAGCCAGACAAATAACGGGATAAGGCCGAGCAAAACTAAAAATACTGGGTTTGCGAATCGCATAATATATACTTTGCCTTGCTTAATTAGATACAGCTGTCGAAATCCGTATAATCTCTCCTGCTTTATTATATATCTCTTCTGTTTCTTTTTTAGTTGGTATGTATTTTGCGAATTTTACAAGGTCACAGTCTTCCAGAAAATCCTTTATTTCATCAATGGACTGCCTCTCGATCTTTTTCGCGCGCATCTCATGGTAGAGTTCCCAGGTGGTCCTGTCCAAGGCAAAGACTCTGTATCGCCCTTCAATATATTTACGCATAATATCTGATATCTCTATGTAGTATTCCTTGATCATCCCTTTTTCTATGAGCCTCTTTGCCAGCAGGGCCTCTAATCCCTCGATTGCAATCTCTTCAGGCGGTCTTGGCGGCAGGGCAGGCATTGATTCAACGCGTTTCTTCTTCTTAAAATATATAAGAGCGGAAACAGCTGCCGATATAAGCAATAAGAGCGCGATTAAAATCCACGCCGGAAACCCCTCTTTTATCTCTATAGGGCCTTTCAGCGGTCTTATATCATCTTTATCGTCAGGATTTCTTTTTACACTCTCTACGTTTATCGTTATCTCTTCCGAAGTTACTGTTTTCTCGTTACCTTCCTGATCCTTGTATTTTATTGTAACAGGCGGGATGCTAAACTCGCCTGTTGTAAAAATAGTTATCATGTAGGTGGACATAGAGAACCATTTATTGTCCCCGATCTTTTTAGGCTCTTCTAATTGATAATCTTTTATCTCGAATTCCCCGAGGTTCCCAGTTAGAATATGAGGCTCGAGATCAACATCGTCCCTATACTCGATACCCACATCATACTTTATCCTGTCGCCGATAGTAATGGTCTCTCTGTCAACCTTTACATCGAGCTTCACCTCTTCCGCGAAGGCAAGACCTGAAAATAAAAACAAAAATATTATCGACAATGTCCTTTTCATGCTTAATCTATTTCTACTATTTTTCTATTACTGGCCGCGCGCTCAGAACATTTCCCTATCTAAATCTTCTGGCGCGCATTTTGAAAAAAAGCATCAACGGTTCTATGTATGATTTATCCGTGGATATATCCACGGAATCCAGGCTCATTGACCTGAAGGCCTTTTTCCGGCTATCGCGAAAAGCAGCCCTGCGCTTCTCAAATTCCTGCCTCAGAAATCTATCTCCGGTATCGAGAAAAACATTCTCGCCTGTCTCAGCGTCTTCAAATTCCAGGAGGCCTATATCCGGTATGCTGTCCTCGCGGGGGTCTGAAATGGAAATACCTATTATATCATGGCGCTTATTGAGGATACCGAGCAGCTTCTCATAACCAGAGTCCATAAAGTCTGATATTAAAAATACGACCGCTTTTTTCTTCAAGACCTTGCCCAGGTATTCCAGGGCCGAATTTATACTGGTCCTGCGGCCTGACGGCTTATAATAAAGGAGCTCTCTTATTACCCTTAATACATGCGGTCTGCCTTTTTTAGGCGCTATGAATTTTTCAACATGATCTGTAAAGAGTAAGAGCCCGACCTTGTCGCTGTTTTTTATGGCGCTAAACGCGAGCAACGCCCCTATCTCCGCCATTATCTCTGATTTCATTTTATTTCTGGAACCAAAATATCCCGAACCGCTCATGTCAGCCATCAATAAAACCGTAAGCTCTCTTTCTTCGACGAATTTTTTAACATACGGGTGGCCTGTGCGGGCCGTGACATTCCAGTCTATGGAACGGATGTCGTCGCCTGGGGTATATTCCCGCACCTCGTGGAATTCCATGCCGCGGCCTTTGAATATAGACTCATACTGGCCCGCAAACACGTCATTGACAAGTCTGCCTGTCCGGATCTCGATCTGTCTGACCTTCTTGAGGATTTCTTTTGGTATCATGGGTTAGCTCATAGCTCTTGGCTCATAGCTCATAGACTCCTATCAGCTATGAGCTACGATCTAAGAGCTAATTATGGGACTTCGATTTGGTCAAAGATCTTTTTCACAATGTCTTCGCTGGTCAATTCTTCTGCCTCTGCCTCGTAATTCACTATAACGCGGTGGCGCAGGACATCCATGCCAACTGCTTTCACGTCTTCAGGAGTGACATAACCTCTCCCGCGGATAAAGGCATTGGCTTTACTGGCTATATTAAGGTATATTGAGGCCCTTGGTGAGGCGCCGTATGCAATAAAATTCTTTATATCCAGCTTGTACTCTTCTGGCGTCCTGGTGGCATAGACAAGATCCACAATATAATCCTTAATTTTTTCATCTATATAGATCTCATTGACTATCCCTCTTGCTTTTAGTATGTCTTTCGGATCGATCACGGCATTTACCTCTTCAGGCTCATGACCTGCCATGCGCTCCATGATCTCTTTTTCCTCTTTTTTCTCAGGGTAATCTATCTTTATCTTTAACATAAACCGATCTACCTGCGCTTCTGGAAGAGGATATGTACCCTCCTGTTCTATGGGATTCTGAGTCGCCAGCACAAGAAACGGCTCCTCGAGAAGAAAGGTATTCTCGCCTATAGTGACCTGCCTCTCCTGCATGGCTTCCAGAAGGGCGCTCTGCACCTTGGCAGGGGCCCTGTTGATTTCATCAGCCAGGATAAGGTTTGAAAATATCGGGCCTTTCTTCGTGGTAAAATTTCCGTCTTTGGGATTATAGACGAGCGTGCCGATCAAATCCGCGGGCAACAAGTCAGGCGTAAACTGGATCCTTTGAAATTTTGTCTGAATGCATCTGGAAAGCGTCTTGACAGCCAGTGTCTTTGCCAGGCCAGGCACTCCTTCTATTAATATGTGGCCGTTTGCGAGCAGCGCCATCAAGAGCCGTTCTGTCAGATATTTCTGGCCCACTATTACCTTTGATAATTCAGCGTTGATCTGGTGTATAAAAAGGCTGGCCTCTTTTACCTTTTCGTTTATCTCTTTAATATTCTGACCGTATTTAGGGCTAAGCTCAGTCATATCTCCCTCCTTGTATTTTCATACTGTTCAATATCTCCACTCTTTTCTTTATAGGCGGGTGAGTACTGAAAAGAGCGGTTATGCCATGCCCGCTTAATGGATTTACTATAAAAATATGTGATGTTGTAGGGTTCGCATTCATGGGGAACGATTTTACGCCTTTTTCTAATTTTAAAAGCGCGCTGGCAAGACCTATAGACGCGCCAGCTATATAAGCCCCTCTTTTATCAGCCGCGTATTCTCTTGACCTGGAAATAGCAAGCTGTATAAGCATGGCTGCTATAGGCGCGACTATGAGCATAAATAAGTAGCCCAGGGCATTCCCGTCTCTTCTGGCGCCTCCTCTTCCCCTAAATCCACCAAATATCGCCGCCCATCTTGCCCAGTTTGCCAGCATGGTTATGGCTCCTGCAATAGTCGCCGCAACGGTCATTATTAGAGTGTCTCTATTTTTTATATGAGCGAGTTCGTGGGAGATCACGCCTTTAAGTTCTTCGCGGTTTAAAAGACTCAATATTCCCTGCGTCACGCATACTGCTGAATGCCGCGGATTACGGCCGGTCGCGAAAGCATTTGGAGAATTCTGAGGAGAGACATACAACCTGGGCATGGGAAGCCTGGCGGAATCAGTCAA
>JAHIEN010000067.1 GCA_018901615.1 Candidatus Omnitrophota bacterium
ATGGCAAATGTCTTTGTAAATGCGAGCGGCCTGAAAAGCTTGCCTGCCTGGCCTGTCAAAACAAAAACAGGGATAAATCCTACGATGGTCGTAAGAAGGGCGAATAGCACCGGCTTTCCTACTTCCTGCGCTCCGGATATACAGACGTTTAACCTTTCGTCTGGCGCAAGGCGCTCCACTCCCAGCTCCTTGAGCCTCGTGGCTAATCTTCGATAAATATTCTCGACCAGCACACAGCCAGAGTCCACCATTACACCTATGGCTATTGCAATACCGCCTAAAGACATTATATTGGCATCCACACCATACTGACGCATTAATATAAAGGAAAGGAGTACGCCTATCGGCAATACCATGGATATAACAGCGCTTCCTCCAAAATGCAGCAAGAATACAAGAATTACAAAAACTGTAATTATTATCTCTTGAATCAGGGCACTCTTCAATGTATCAATGGCGCGCATTATAAGGCCTGTTCGGTCATAAAAAGGAACTATCTTTACGCCTTTAGGAAGGCCCACTGATAATTCTTCTATCTTTGCCTTGATGCGTTCTATAACCTTAAGCGGGTTCTCCCCATACCTCATTAAAATAACGCCGCCTGTAACTTCTTTTCCTTCTTTATCCAAAGCGCCTCTACGAAATTCAGGACCTATTGTCACGGTCGCGATATTCTTTATATATATAGGTACACCCTCTTTAACACCTACAACGATGTTCTCTATATCAGAAACCTTTTTTATAAAACCAATGCCGCGGACAATGAACTCTATGCCTCCTTCTTCAAATACCTTGGCCCCTACATCTATATTGGACTTCTGGACAGAGTCTATAACTTCGTGGATTTTAATATCGTGGGCTAAAAGTTTATTAGGGTCAATGTCTATCTGGTACTGTTTTACATACCCTCCGACAGAAGCAACCTCTGATACGCCCTCAACCGCAGTTAATTGATAACGCACGTACCAATCCTGGATTGAGCGAAGCTCTACAAGGTCATAACCATCTCCTTCTACTGTATACCAGAAGATCTGACCCAGGGCTGTTGCGTCTGGGCCTAAGGTAACCGCTACATCCCGCGGTATATCTCTTTTTGCAAAATCTAATCTTTCCAGGACCCTTGTCCTGGCCCAGTAATAATCTGTCCCCTCCTTAAAGATCATATTCACAAGGCCAAATCCGAACGCAGATGTCGAACGTACCACCTTTACTTTTGGCGTACCCATCAGTCCTGTTGTCAGTGGGTATATTACCTGGTCTTCCACGTCTCTGGGGCTTCTACCAGGCCAATCAGCATAGACAATAACCTGGAGTTCGCCTATGTCAGGAATGGCGTCTATCGGGGTTTCCTTCATCGAAGAAAAACCCCACACTATCAAAAGCGCGAAGGTCGCTATAACCAGGAATCTATTTTTAAGACAGCTCTCAATTATTTTGTTTATCATGGATTTACCTTTAAGTTGTCATTGCGAACCTAATCAATGCTGATGTACTGCCGAGCCTTTTCCGCCGCTTTGCTCGCCTCGCTTCGCGGGCGAAGCGGGCGGCGAGATCTCGCCTTCGGCGGATTTCTCTTCAGCTCCCAGCGCACCGCCGTATGCTGCTGCTGCGACACCCGATATCTGGCTCTGTGAATCTATGAGAAAATTTGCCTTTGTCACGACCATCTCACCTTCTCTCAGCCCGCTTAAGACAGGATAGAATTTAGATTCTGCTCCATCAATAACAGAAGTAGATTCTAGCCCTATCTTAATAATCCTTCCTTCATATACATCATTGCCCTGATTGATCCAGACAATTTTACGCATGCCTGTATCCAGAACCGCGTCCCTGGGGATAGCCAGGACTTTATCTTCTCCATTTTGGCCTTTGTACATACTCATAATAATAACATCTACATACATCTCTGGTTTTAACTTCAGGTCAGGGTTATCAACCTCTACTCTGAACCTTAAAGAGCGGGTCTTTGGATCAAGTACAGGATTTATGGAGATTATAACTCCATGAAATTCCTCGCCGGGTAGACTGGACGTAGTGACCTTTACTTCTCCATCTACCTTTACCCATCCCAGTTCATATTCATAAACATCTCCATAAATCCACATCTTTTCCTCTGGTAGAATAAGGCTTGTCTGGACCTTTCTTTTTTCCTCCAATCCTGCAATCTGGTCTTCGCCAAGGCCCAATAGTCTCAATTTTCTCTTTGAAGACTCAACCAGATTCAAGGCCCTCTCATTTATCTCTTCAATATTCCCTTGTTGGATCTTATCAAAAACTTCTAGGGCCGCGATAAATTCTTCCTGGGCAATCGCGAGTCCCGGATCATAGGCAACTTTACCTACAGTGCGGATTTCTTTATAGAGATGGAGTTTTTTTACAGATTCAGTCTGAACGCCTGCCAGCCTTATTTCATCACCCTTTATCTTAACCGTGCTCACTACGCCTTTTAATTTATCCGCATCATCTTTTGATAATTTCTTCAGGGGCATACCGCATATAGGGCAAAACTTCATGCCTGGAATTTCTTTTATCAAAAACACATGCTCCGCACCTTCCATCCCGCAGCCATAATATTCCTGTGACGGCTGATAGCTGACGGCTGATAGCTCATTAGACTTTTCTTCTTTATATACTGGAGTTAAATTCATATTGCAGATCGGACAACTCTTATTACCTTTATTATATTCTTCGACAGAGACCTTTACGCTTGGGTGCATGCCGCAGGTGTAGTAATCGGCTTGAGGCTGAAGGCTTCCCTCGGCTCCGCTCGGGACAGGCGAGGCTTGCGGCGGTTCTGTTTTACTACAGCTTGTAAGCATAAGCGCTGTTCCCGCGAAAATCAAAACTAACAATATTATAAAAATATTCCTGCCTTTTATCATAAATCCCTCCCTACGACTCTTTCTAAATACGCAATCGACTTCTGGTAATCCACTATCGCCTTGTAATAGGCAAGCCGGGTCTGTAAAAGCATCCTCTCAGAGTCAAGCCAGTTTAAAAAATCCACTTTACCAGTTTCGTATCCTGTGCGGGTAGCCTCGAACGCCTGTTTTGCCTGTGGAACCAGCGCTGTTTTATAAAGGGAGACTATTTCTTTATAGGTATTTATTTTAAAATACAGGTCGTCGACTTCATACTCCACTGAGTTTTTTTCAACTTCGTAATCCTTTTTCGCGGCCTCGAGCATGGCCTTTTTTCCCTTGAACTGGGCGCCTAATCTATTGAACCATATTGGAAGATTTATGCTCACCATTGCCATCCACGCGTCCTTACCGTCGTCTATTTGTGTGATGGATCCGGTGCCTATTTCGGTGTAGTCTACCCCTAAAGTAAAATCAGGAAAATAATCCAATTTCGCCAGAGACTTTTCATACTCAGCTCTTTTTATATCGAGGCCGGCTGCCAATAGTTCCTGCCTTGACTCTCTAGCCATATCCCTCAGACGAGAAAGCTCGTATTTAAAATCTGTTAGTTCAACTGATGCTGTCCTGCCAAGCAATGTGCCTTGCGGCCTGTTGAGAACCGAGTTCATCATTGCCTCAATGCTATTTCTATTCTGTTTCAATTGAAACAGCCGTTCTATCAATTTGGATAGCTCTACTTGAGCCTTTATCACATCCTGCTGTGAAGTCACGTTAGATTCGTATTTTCTCTGCGCGACCTTTTCCATGTTTTCCTGTATTAGTTTCTCCTCCTCTGTCACCTGGATTGCCCTGTTCACCCAGAGCATGTCATAATACAAGAATTTGACATTCTTGATAACTTCCCGTTTTACTGCTTCGTACTTCTCCTTGAGCATTTCAGCGGATTTACCTTTAGACTTTGCTTCAAGACCTAGCTTGCCCGGAAAAGGGAACATCTGGGAGACGCTGTATTTATTGTCTATGGGGCCAAGTCTTGTCTCAACCGGATCACCCAACCCGGAAAAACTTGCCATCGGATCAGGAAGAGACGAGACCTCGGTTATTTTATACTCCGCAGCCTTCCATCTGTTGTAAGCAGCCTGAACCTCAGGGTTGTTTGCCAGCGCCTCTTCAATGAGTGGGTTTAAATTTACTTCCTTGGATTCTTCAGCATATAAAGGCGCTATGAAAAACACCTGTACCAAAATAAGCCATGTCAGAAATTTCATTGACCAATCCTCCTGGATCTCTGTATAAGTTCTATGACTTCATCTATTTTTTTATACTTTTCTTTGTCTGATTTTCCCTTCATGGTCTGGGCGACACAACCTTCAAGGTGTCTTCTCAAAATCTTATCCTCAACGCTCAGTATGGCCCCTACGATAGAATGGAGCTGCGTGAGTATATCCACGCAATAACGCTTTTCCTCTATCATCCTCTGTATGCCGCGTATCTGGCCTTCTATTCTTTTAAGGGAAATGATCTGTTCTTCATGAGTGGTCTTTGGCATATTTTTCAACTCCTTTCCAATAGCAAGTATACCATACCCCTCTATCCTATGTCAAGGGAAAATATAAACCTATTTATACGCAAGACCCTTTAACTCCTCTACGTACTGCCGGGCGCTATAGGCTGCCGTGGCCCCGTCACCGCAGGCCGTAATAACCTGCCTGAGAAGTTTCTGCGTACAGTCACCACAGGCAAATATGCCTTTTTGGGAGGTATCCATATCAGGGCCTGTGAGTATGTACCCTTTATCATTGAGGTCTAACGCATCTTTAAAAATAGCGGTATTAGGATCATACCCCACAAAGATAAATACACCATCGCATATCAGATCCGTCTTCTTGCCTGTCTTTATGTTTTCCAGCATTACGCTCGTAACCTTATCTTTACCTTTGATCTCTACAGGTCTTGATTCCAATATAAACTCTATTTTGTTATTGGCCTCGGCCTGTTCCTGTAAGATCTTTGTCGCTCGCAAACGATCTCTGCGATGTATCAGGCTTACCTTTTTCGCGAATCTGGTTAGAAAAATAGCTTCTTCCACCGCGCTGTCACCTCCGCCAAGCACTGCCACATTCTTATCTTTATAAAGCGGCCCGTCGCAAGTGGCGCAATAAGATACCCCCCTGCCAGTAAGTCTTTCTTCTCCAGGGATATTGATCTTTTTAGGCCTGGCCCCGGTCGCGATAATCACAGACAATGATGAGTAGGTCTTTTTTTCCAGAACCACCTTAAAGTTTTTTTCAGACCTCTCTACTTTTTTTATGTCACCAGTTACAAGCTCTGCGCCAAAATGCCGCGCCTGTTTCTTGAACCTCTCTACGAGCTCAAAGCCATTAATCCCATCAGGAAAACCCGGGTAATTTTCTATAGAATCCGTCAGGATAGCCTGACCAGGGACAGAAAGACTTTCTACCACAAGTGTCTTAAGCCTTGCCCTTGAAGCATAAATCGCTGCCGTAAGACCTGCAGGCCCCCCGCCTATAATAACCACATCATAATCCATATCTATTACCCAATAGTATGTTCGAGACATGTTCGAGGCTTAACCTCGAACAACTTTGTTCGAGGTTAAGCCTCGAACATGCTATACTCTCTGTCCGAAAATCCCGGTGCCTATCCTTACAATATTCGAGCCCTCTTCGATAGCTGCCTTATAAGAATGGCTCATGCCCATGGAAAGGTATTTCATTTCAATTTCCGGCAGGCCAAGAGATTTTATCCTCTCGAATACCCTTCTAGTTTCAATAAAATACGGCCTTGCGTCTTCGGGATTGCCTGTCAATGGCCCCATGGTCATAAGGCCCATTATCTTTATATGCTTAAGTCCTGACAGTTCTATTATAAGACCTTTTGCCTCTTCTGGCAAGACCCCGAATTTTTGTTCTTCCCTGCCGCTATTAATCTCTATCAATACAGGCATCACCTTCCCGATAGCAGCGCATCCTTTATCCAGTTCTTCGGCAAGTTTTATTGAATCAAGGGTTTCTATCATGTCAAAAATCCTGCCTGCCTTTTTGATTTTATTTTTTTGCAGATGGCCTATAAAATGCCACCTTACCCTTTTGCCGATAACCTCAAACGCCTTTTCCGCCTCCTGGACGTAATTTTCTCCTATTATCTTCACGCCTGCGCCAATAGCTTCCAATATCTCTTCGCAAGACCTGGTCTTACAAGCCGCCTCAAGCTCTACGCCCTCAGGTAATTCATTGAGTATCTTTTGGACATTCTCTTTAATCATACGCGCCCCTGCGTTTCAAGGTCTGTTCTTTATCAAGAGGATCTGTCTTTTTTCTCACAGAATCATAAACAGATACTATATTCATGCCGCTGAAGTACTTTTTTATTTCATCTATATCTTTTTTTGACAGAGGTTTGACCGGGCAGGGCCTCAAGGGCGTATTGAGCTGGACCTCGTCAGGATTGATCTTTCTTGCCATCTCCGCAAGTCCATACGCGCGTTTTTTATTATCTTCCACGAACATGATCTGCAACGCAAACTTGCCCTTATAGCCAATTCGAAATTCATTTATGCCCTTGAGGATCCTTTCAAATTTCATGCCCTTTTCAGGTCTATTTATCCTGTTCAATAATTCCTCTGAACATGCGTCGAATTTTGCCATTACAAAATCTATTAGCCGCAGATCTTCCTGCACGTCTTGCCTGTCCATTAGAGAGGCGTTTGTTATAATCGCGGTCCTTTCTTTGTGGATCTTTCTTATCTCTTTTATTATCTCGCCCAGATTCTTAGCAAGCGTGGGTTCTCCTTTTCCAGAAAATGTAACATAGTCAATTTTAATACGCGGCAGGGATTTTATTTCTTCTATAATAGCTTTTGTCGGGACAAATACCTTTCTTTTCTGCGCGGAAGCTTTTTTCGCGCCTGCCTGGCAATATACACAATCAAAGGTACAGACCTTCTCTTCGCTTGAAATAGGGTCAATACCCAGCGAACGTCCAAGCCGCCACGAAGCCACCGGACCATAAATATATCTATAACTCTTTTTTACCATCTTGTTTCTTTATTTTACCTATTTTTTCCTGGAGCGTCCCCATCGGGCATATCATACACCATGCCCTGTGCTTTGTTATGACGCCTAAAAATATCGCGATAATAGTGGTCAAGAGACATGTGCCTACAAAAACACTTCCTATGAGAACAGGTTCACCGCCTGCGCGAACTATGCGAAATACCAAAAAACCCATAAACAAAATAAATACCGACCAGCGGAAATATTGCTTTAAAAAAATCCTGGGCACTGGTTTATTTCGACTAATTTTAGACAATGCAATATCTAAAAACGCTCCTCTGGGACACAGGTTCCAGCACCAGTATCTATTTTTAAAAAATGAAAGGGTAAGGAAAAAACCTATCATCGCCAGGACCAGATAGCCCAGCACCGGATAAAATAACCCCCCTATCACAATAAGAGGAAGAAACCAGACTGTTACTAACTGAGTCTTTTTCATGATGTTTTTATTATAAATTGCCTCATAACAACAGTATGTCCATCTCTCGCCTCTAAAAACAAAACTCCTACTCTTGCGTAGGAGTTAACTACTATTATAAGACACCCTCTTTAAAAATCAAACCCTTATTTATTTGGGCGATAACTTACGGTATACATAAGTATAAGCGACTAACGCCATAGGGATGGCGGCAAAAAGTCCTACCAATAAGCATAACGCGCCTAGAAAGACAAGGGCCATCATAATGACATGAAATAAAAACAGATCCCATTTAACGCCGCGTGTAATTTCATAGCTTTTCTTTAAGGCTTCTATCGGACCGAGGTTTTTATCAATTATCAGGTAGCCGAAGAACTGAAATTTTATCATCCAGATAATGCCAGGGACTACTAACAGGCACAACCCCCCTATCATGATCAGTAGATAAAGTATTGTCCCGGCTATATATTTAAAAAATAAGGAAAAACAGGAAAAGAGATCCGAAAAAATAGGTTTTTCTTTATCGTTAAATTTTAGGGCTATGCGCATGGAGCCCATCTCCACTACCCGCTGTAATGCCCATATTGCTATGGCTATGACCAGCAACAAAAATATCACTGCGTTATTCCCTTTATTTAATTCGACTGTCTTATTTATAATACCAGATGCAACAGGAAACAAACCTGCCACCAGCAGTATCCCGATAAAAAACCCAATGTTATTTTTCATCGTAATCCAGCCAAACCGCAATGCCTCTTTTTTGGAAAATTTTTGATTCCCCACCACGTACCTCCTTTGTTTAATATCCTGAAACCTAAGTTAAATTATACATTAAATAAACTAATAAAGCAAAAAAATTTACTTTGCAAACCCCCTGCTTTCCATGTAAAATAATCCTTAAGGAGGCAGCTCATGGTAAAAAAGGCGATCGTAGTGCTGGCAGAAGGGTTTGAAGAGATAGAGGCTGTAACTATTATTGATATACTGAGAAGGGCTGGCATAGGAGTAACAGTGGCATCCCTGGATGATCTAAAGGTACAGGGGTCTCATGGAGTAACAGTCCTGGCAGATATTGAGTTAGAAAAAGCCGGCTCGGATTTTGACGCGTGCGTATTGCCAGGAGGTATGCCTGGATCGACCCATCTCGCGACCTCTAAAACTGTGCAAGATCTTATAGAAAAAATGAATCGAGAGAAAAAAATCGTGGCAGCCATTTGCGCTTCGCCTTCCTTAGCGCTTGCCCCTCTAGGCGTACTTAATAATAAAAAAGCCACTTGCTACCCCGGCATGCAGACTCATTTCAGACAGGACACCGCCTACAAGACAGATGACGTAGTCATAGACGGCAATATTATTACAAGCCGAGGCCCTGCAACCGCTATTCTATTTTCGCTGGCAATAGTGGAAAAATTGATCGGGAAGGAAACTGCGGAAAAGGTAAAAAAAGCTACCCTGGCTGGCTAGACCTTGTCTTTCTCATCGTATATCTCGCCGAATAATTCTTCGAGAACGTCTTCCATTGATACTATTCCAATATTATTGCCCTTATTATCATGCACTATAAAGAGATGCTGATGATAGGCCTGGAATTTACTCAATAGGTCATCTGCTTTTTCATTCTCATTTACAAATATGGGCCTTGTAATAAAATCCTCGACCTTTGCATCGTAATTATCCTTGGCGATCTCGCGCAACAATATCCTCTGCTGGACAATACCGACTATCTTAGATATATTACCTTTATATACAGCGATCCTGCTGTATTGCGAATTAAGTATAGAATCTTTTAATTCTACCAACTTCTGTTCTGCCGGTAAGGCGTAGATATTATCTATGGGCCTCATTATATGAGCGGCCTTGACATCATTGAGCTTGAATACCTTACTGCACAGGTTTTCCTCGTCAACCTCAACAGTGCCGGAGTCCCTGCCAAGTTTTAGCATAATCTTTATCTCGTCTTCAGTGACCTTTGGAACAGCTGATCCATGCCTGAAAATATTCCCTGTCAATATAAGGATATGGGTGAATGGGTTTAAGATCCAGGCTATTATCCTGAGGATCTTGGCGCTGCCCAGCGAAATCCTGATTTTATAATGTTCGCCTATAGTCTTTGGTATCACTTCAGCTATGACTATAATCAAGAAAGTTAAAATAGCGGACGATATACCAAGCCATTCATTTCCAAAAATCCTCAAAACCTCTTGTCCGACAAATATAGAGCCTATGATGTTAATAGAATTGTTCAGGATTACAATGGCCGCGATTACAATCTGGATATTTTCTTTTATAGCAAGAAGATCTTTGGACCCTTTGCGTTTCTGGTCATACAATATCCTTGCCCTTAAGAGGGGAAGGCTCAAGATCGCTGCCTCGGTCATTGAACAAAGACCTGAGGTAAAAAGAACTCCCGTCAGCATAAAAATTAGTCTTACCATAGTTTATTCCCTTACAATATCTAAAAGATCCGCGTCCAGCTTTTTAAAAAGTCCATACAATTTTGCCATGGGAAGGCCAAGGACATTAAAATATGACCCCTCTATATTATCGAATATAAAAGAACCAGCCCCTTCTATTGAAAAACCGCCTGCCTTATCATAAGGCCTGAGCAATTTAAAATACCGTGACATGTCCTGTGGCTTGATCTTTTTTACTCTTACCTTTGAGCGCTCCCAACCCGCGGCTGACCTGCCTGTGGCGGCATCCATCACGCACAGGCCAGTATATACCGAGATGGTCTTCCCGGCCATCGACTTTAGCATCTTTCTGGCATGAACGGCATTCCGGGGTTTGCCTGTTATCTTTTTGCCAAGAAGCACCACAGTGTCTGCCCCTATAATAAAACCATTCTTAAGCTTCCTGCTTACATTTTCTGCCTTAAGCCTGGCATTAACTGCTGCCAGATAGCCGGGTTTTGCGCCTTTCATCTTTTCCTTGATACCGCTTACGACCACCCTATGCCGTATGCCACATGAATCAAGGATCGAGGACCTTCTTTTTGAAGCCGAAGCTAAGATTATATTCATTATTTATGTCGAAATAGCTTAATCCGCCGCGGCGGATTAAGGGAAGATGTAGCCTAGTAATTTATAGATCAGTTTAGCTGCCATGAAGTCGGGGCCGATCATGTCTTTTATCGGGCATAGCTCGACCACATCAAAGCCGACTATTTTTTTGCCCTGGATAATGCCGCGCACGGCCTGTAAAAATTCATACCATAACATGCCACCTGGCTCAGGAGTTCCGACAGAGGGCATGATAGAAGGATCAAATACATCAAGGTCAATGCTGATATACACATGATCTGAAAGATAGTCCTTTATAGAGTCAAGCCAGTCCGGATCCTTCTTAATATACTGCATGCTTACTATCTTAATATCTTTTCCTGCCAGGAAATCAAACTCTGCCATGCTGAGGCTTCTCACGCCCACCTCTACAAGAGGCGTTATCTCCAGGAGACGTCTCGCGATACAGGCATGGTTAAATTTAGACCCATTGTATCTATCTCTTATATCATGGTGAGCGTCAAAGTAAAGAATGGATAGATCCTGATAGCGTTTCTTGGCCGCCCTTACGGCTCCGACGCTAACAGAATGTTCCCCTCCTATCACGACCGGCATCTTCTTTTTTTCAAAAATATCATCTATCTTTTTTTCAACAGCATTCACCATCGCTTCCGGATCAAGGCCATCGACTTTAATAGATGGGGCAGTATTAATCCCCATCTTATATATCTCTCTACCCAGCTCCTCGTCAAAGAGCTCCATCTTATCAGAGGCCTCTAATATCGCCCGAGGACCGTTTTCAGTGCCTGGCCTATAAGTCACAGTTTTTCCATATGGGACAGGCACAATTACAGCCTTTGAATTTTCGAAGGAATTCATCTTATTGTCTGAACCTCCGAATATCATATTCATATTAGTCGCTTTCCAGGACATACTGAAAAATGAGAGGCGTTACTATACTCGCGTCTGACTCTATTATAAATCTGGGCGTGTCAATACCCAGTTTTTCCCATGTAATCTTTTCATTCGGCACTGCTCCGCTGTAAGACCCGTAAGAAGTAGTTGAATCGCTTATCTGACAGAAATATCCCCAAAGTTTACATTCCTTTAACATGTCCTGCCTGATTAGAGGCACTACACATATAGAAAAATCCCCCGCGATACCCCCTCCGACCTGGAAAAATCCTATCGTGTTCTTTTTTGTATTTTCAAGATACCAGTCAATAAGAAAATCCATCTGCTCTAAACCGCTTTTTATAAAATCAAGCGTCTTAAATTTGCCCGCCTTATAATCCGCAACCACGCCATTGGCAAGAGTAGAATCCTCCCACCCTGGCGTAAAAATAGGGATATTTTTTTCACATGCGGCCACAACCCAGCTATTTTTTGGGTCTATCTCATAAAACTCCTTTAATCCACCGCTCTGTATAAGCTGGTAAAAATATTCGTAAGGAAAATATCGCTTTTCCTCTTCGAGCGCTTTTTTAAACAATGAGTTAAGCTGTTTGGCTATCCTCCTGATCGCCTCTTCTTCAGGTATACAGGTGTCTGTTACGCGGTTCAGGTGATCGTTTTTTAACCCAAGTTCATCTTGAGGCGTAAGTTCTCTGTAATTAGGGATCCTCTTGTAATGAGTATGCGCTACAAGATTGAATATATCCTCTTCAAGATTAGCGGCTGTACAGGATATTCCGTGTATCTTGCCCTTTCTAATCATTTCACTTAGGGAAATTCCTATTTCACCTGTACTCATTGCGCCTGCCATGGCCAGAAACATCTTGTTGCCATTTTTATAGTAATCTACCCAGGCTTGAGCCGCATCCACTATGACAGCGGCATTGAAGTGCTTAAAATTAGTCTTTATGAAGTCCTTTATGCTCATAATATCCTTAGTATAACACCCTATTTTCAGATAGACAAGACCTTTTGTTCGAGGTTAAACCTCGAACACTCGAACAAAAATATTGTGCCGACATCATACAATGGGCCATTATACAGCTCTATTATGCCTTTGCCGGATTTTTTAATAAAGTCCTTTATTGTCTGGCTATCAGGATGAGCGTCTAATCTGCCTACAAAAATCACAACCCTATTATTTTCACCAGTTGCGCCGCCTATAAATCCGGCATCATAGCCGGGGAGTCTGACATAACCAGGCCTCACAAGAAGAGCAATCCCCCCTTTTTTCTCCCACGTCTCCTTAATGCCTTTGTCAGAGGTGATTATCCGTTTATTATCAACAGGGACAATAGAACATTTCGCATAACCCTGATTGACAGGCATGTGCTTTGCCTTAATACCCTTTATATTCTTCTCTATCTTACCCTTATAATGAATAATGCAGCCGCCTATTGCGCACGCATTGTAAATTATGTCTTTTGGATATCTCCCTGATTCTAAGCATTCTCCTTTTATACATCTATATCCGTTATGCCTCAATAATTCCGCTATTCTTTCCAGACCTGGCTCGTATACAACCGTATCTTTATACCTGAAAATCATCATATCCGCGTGGCCCTGTACAGGCTTATGGAATTTTTTACGCAAGGGCGCTTCTGCAATAAAATAATTAAGCTTTTTCAATTTTTCCTTTGCCTGTTTAGGCATACGGGGATCTATAACCGCTATATCCCTCCTGATATCCATTATCTTCTCCTGCCTCCCCTTATTTTCTTTTATTAAAATAGGCGCGCCAAAATACTGTTCCAAAAATTTCCTGTCTCTCCCCTTGTGCCCGGATATGAGATTAAACATTTTCTTCGGCATATGGATCTCTATATGTGAACGATTGCGCGCGTATCTAGTTCTTATGGCCTTGATTATCCTATTTCTCATCTGCCTTGCGCGCGCCATTTCCCCAAATGCCGGGTGATACGGGCCTGCCAGCACTGTCCTGGGAGAATCCAAATCTCTGGACGGATGAAGGCCTATCCTTATAACCTTTACGCCGGCATTTTCAAAGATATCACTTATTACCGCCGCCTGTTCTATTGCTTTATCAATGGAAAGCGGCCTATATTTTTCTTTTTTATAGCGCTCAGCCAGCTCAGTGCCTTTAATAATAAGCGTTGGGTAAATTCTGGCTGTTTCAGGTTTTAGCTTTATCAATTTCTTGGCAGTCTTTATTGATTTTTCTATAGTATCTCCGGGAAGCCCCAGCATTACCTGGATACCTAAATTTAGCCCTGCTTTTTTAATGCGATCCGCCGCATATTTGACAACCTTAAAACTAACCTCTCTTTTTATCCTCTTCAGGACATCTGTATCCAAAGACTGTATGCCTAATTCCACAAGCCTGCCGCCTTTTTTCTTAAATCGTTCCATTGATTCCAGAGTAACCGCTTCTGGATGCGTGGACATACGAATAGACGCGATAACCCCCTTTTTCACGTATGGATAAACCGCTCTCAGATATTTCTCCTGCAGCTCTTCGGGCAAAAACGTAAACGTGCCGCCAAAGAAGGCAACCTCGACTTCTTCGCCTTTAGCAATAGTCTCTAAATTACGCCTGATTATAGAATGGATTTCCGCAACAGCCGGCATACTGACAGCGCCGGATATTTTATGCTGGTTACAATACACGCACTTATACGGGCACCCGGCATGGGGGATAAAGATAGGTATGATTTTCATTATTTATTTTACTTTTTCTTGTGGAACAGAAGGGTGCAGAAGGTTACGCCGCTGAAGGATACGAAATTTCCTATGGCAAACGCCTTCCAGACCAAAAAATCAGTCTTAAGGCCTGATGGGAGCATGGCAAGCAGGCATACCCATACGCCTACGGCCCAGAATATGCTTATATCTTCTGACGAACGCCTCTTTATCATCCTGATCATCATCGGGATATTCCAGAGGGGCAGGATTATAGATGCGATTAGTGCGATTTTATCAATCATAAATTAAATGAGCACATCATCCGCCACGGCGGATGATAAGTGCGAATTTATCCCGAGCGGCAGCGAGGGATCTTTGAGATTGCCTGCCTAGCGGCTCGCCTCTCGGCGAAGCCGAGGGCAAGGCCGCTGGCTTCGGCACTTCGTGCCTCGCAATGACCTCTGTGTTTCAGGCCTTGCCGGCGCTGCCCAGGACGTGTTCATTTTTGTGTTTGTACATCTTTACGAGCTCTGTCCTTGCAGGGCCAAGGTATTTTCTCGGGTCAAATTCCTTTGGAGAATTTGTAAAAATTTCCCTTATCTTGGCAGTCACTACCAGGCGGCCATCTGTGTCTATATTGATTTTACATACGGCCGATTGAGTGGCCTTTCTCAACTGATCTTCTGGAACGCCCGCAGTCTGCCCAAGTTTCCCGCCGTATTTATTTATAAGGTCCACGTATTCTTTTGGGACAGAACTTGAACCATGCAAGACTATGGGAAAGCCCGGAAGTCTTTTTTCAACCTCTTCCAGTATGTCGAATCTTAATTCCGGCAGGGTCTCTCCTGGGGCAACCTTGAATTTATACGCGCCGTGGGAAGTGCCTATTGAAATAGCAAGCGAATCCACTCCTGTCTTTAACACAAATGCCTGGACCTCTTCCGGGTGCGTGTAATGTGATTTTTCATGACTCACTTCATCTTCTATGCCTGCCAAAACACCCAACTCACCTTCCACAGTCACATCATGCTTGCGGGCATATTCCACTACTTTCTTTGTCAACGCTGCATTCTCTTCAAAAGGCTTGCCTGAGCCGTCTATCATAACAGAAGAAAAACCTGACTCTATGCAGGAAACGCAGAGTTCATACGTATCGCCGTGGTCCAGGTGAAGCGTAACTGGTATGTTCGAACCCGCCTCTTTTATGATCTCCATGGCCCCCATTGCCATATGGCGCAAGAGTATCTGGTTCGCGTATTTCCTTGCGCCTGAAGACACCTGCAGGATGACAGGCGAATTCGTCTCTATGCAGGCAGTAATTATGGCCTGGAGTTGTTCCATATTATTGAAATTATACGCCGGAACAGCGTATTTGCCAGCCATTGCCTTCTTGAACATCTCTCTCGTATTGACAAGCCCCAATTCTTTGTAAGAAACAGCCACTTTAAACTCCTTTCTCTTTATTTCGTCAAATATTATAACATCAAACCTAAGCTTGTAAACTTTTTTCAGTGAATTTGATAATGCTGTTCATCATCTTTACACTTTCCATAGGGTATTTGCCTATTGCAGTCTCAGCTGAAAGCATTGCAAAATCTGTGCCGTCTATGATAGCGTTCGCCACATCAGTGACCTCTGCCCTTGTTGGCCGGATGTGCTCTACCATGCTTTCGAGCATCTGCGTGGCGGTAATTACAAATTTTTTCTTCTTTTTGCACTTTTTAATGATGTATTTCTGTATCATTGGGATCTCGTATATAGGGACAGAGACACCCATGTCTCCCCTTGCAACCATGATGCCGTCAGAGACGTCTATTATCTCGTCTATATTCTTTATGCCGTCCCGGTTCTCGATCTTCGCTATGACCTTTGGCTTAGCCTGGCTATTTTTCAGCCTGTTTATTACATCTAAGACATCAAGCCTGTCCCGCACAAATGACTGGGCAATGTAATCAACTTTTTGCTCCAGGCCAAAGGCTATGTCCTCGCTATCCTTACTGCTCAAGCCTGAAAATTCCAGCTTTGCGCCAGGGATATTTATACCCTTATATTCTTTTAATAACCCTCCCACTACGACCTCTGTCTTTATTGCACTTTTACCTATATTTTTTATCTTTAAAACTATATTACCATCGTCAATATATATAGATTCAGCCCCCTTTAAGCTGCTGAGATGCCCTTCATAGTCAAAAGGTATAACGTTTTCACTATCGTGCGAGGGAGAGCTGGCCAGCCAGACTACCTGTTTTTTCTTAAGGGGTATGGGTTTATGGCCTTTCAGTTTCCCTATTCTTATTCTAGGGCCTTCGAGGTCAAGAAGGATCTTTACGCAACGGCGATATTTTTTATTTACAGCCCTGGTGATTTTAATATAAGAAGCAAGGGCATCCGGTTCGCCATGAGAACAGTTAAGCCTCACTACGTCCATACCTGCCATAGTCATCTTTCTTATGGTAGTCTCTGTAGAACTGGCTGGCCCAAGAGTGCAGATAATTTTAGTTTTTACCATTTTTTCAACATTTTTGTTTCTTTTTCGTTTCCTGTATGTTATTATACATTATAATATGAAAACTAAAAAAACCAAACGAAAAGATAAGTTTTATTTGGAATTCTCAGCAGCCAATAGACTTGGTATATGTCTTTTCAGGTACCAGCTATCTCCTGTGCAAAAATTCCTGGCAGTCAATCCCGCCCTCGCGAATATACTGGGCTACTCATCTGAAAAAGAAATACACAAGCTCAAATTCAAATCCCTCTTTAAAAACCATGGGGACGCGGCAGAATTTCTGAGACTTCTGAAAGATGAAAAGACAGTAAGATTCTACGAGACCATTTTTAAGACCAAGGATGAGAAAGACGCGTGGGTGGCGATAACGGCTTCATTTGTCGAATCCTTTAATGCCAGCAAGCACCTGTATATAGAGGGCATGCTTGAGGATATAACAAAACACAAGGAATTGGAAGAAAAATTCGCGTTCGAGCAGGAACTTTTCCAGAACCTGCTGGACAACTTGCCTGACGCAGTGTATTTCAAGGACAGAAAAAACAGGCTTATCAGGGTGAACAGGTTTTACGCGGAAGGTTTCAGCATGACCCCTGAAGAGATACTGGGCAAGACTGATTTTCATTTTTTCCCCAAGGAACAAGCCCAGAAAATGTTTGACGACGATACTTATGTCCTGACAACAGGCAACCCGATAATAGGAAAGATAGAGCGCACGCTTCTTCCAAACGGCACTCATAACTGCGTAACCACCACAAAGATACCTATAAAAAATAAACACGGCGAGATGATGGGCACTATGGGCATAACAAGGGACATAACCGCTTATGACCAGATGGAAAAAAGCCGCCTCGACATGGTCATGAGTTCTTTAAAGGTGCTCGACAGGGTCCTTGAGATAAGAGACCCTTATACCTTTGGCCATACGCGGCGCGTCTCCATAATAGCCGAGAAAATAGCCCAGGAAATGGGCTGGGATGAAAATAAAATCCTTTCCCTGAAGATGTCTGCCGAGCTTCATGATATAGGCAAGATCCTGATACCTCTTGAGATACTCAATAAACCCGGAAAATTATCCGAGCTGGAATTCAAACTCATACAGGAACATGTAAAAAAATGTTATGACATGCTCAAGCCTCACTCCTTCCCTTACCCCCTACCGGAAACAATATACCAGCACCATGAAAGACTGAATGGCCAAGGTTATCCACGTGGCCTGGCAGGTGAAAAGATCATACCCGAAGCCAGGGTCCTTGCAATAGCCGATGTGCTTGAGGCCATGACATTCCACAGGCCATACAGGGCGGCCCTTGGCATAAAAAAAGCTGTTCAGGAACTCAAGGATAACGCTGGATCAAAGTATGACCAGGACATAGTGAAAGTGATCCTAAAGATAATCAACGAAAATAATTTCAAGCCATTCTGGATAAATAACGACGAAGACTCTGTTATTTAACCTCCCTAAAAATGAAAAGTGATGTCTATTTTGTAAAGATAAGTCATGGTGCCCTAGAGGCAAGACAGGCCGCGTTATTGAAGTTATTGAATAATATTGAATTATTCCCAGAATATAAAAAAGATGAGCTGGTCCCTGTAAAGCTCACCATAGGCGATACTAAATGCGTCTATAACCTCTCCCCTGAAATTGTAAAGCTTATTGTCAATGAAATCAAAAAGAAAAAGGTAAAACCGTTTCTATTTGATACAAATGTCATATATAAGGGTTCAAGGCACAATGCCGTAGACCACCTGACCCTTGTCCAGAATAAAGGCTTCTCCCATTCGAAGACCGGAGCCCCCTTTGTAGTGGCTGACGGCGTGTTTGGCCAGGACGGTAAAGCCTACTCACTGGATTCCGATTATATAAAAAATATAAAGGTCCCCTCTTTCATAGGCATGCTGGATAATCTTATAGTCCTGTCTCATGTCACATGTCATATAGTGGCAGGTTATGCCGGAGCCATCAAGAATGTAGCAATGGGGATGTCATGCCGGCCTACCAAGCAAGTCCAGCATTCCTCCTTAAAGCCTCAAGTTATAGACCAATCATGCACGGCGTGCGAATGTTGTGTAAACATATGCCCTGTTAACGCAATCGCGCTTTCGGGCAAAGCGCGCATAGATCAATCCAAATGCATTGGCTGCGGTGAATGTCTGTGCGCGTGTAAGTTTAGCGCCATATCCATAAACTG
>JAHIEN010000068.1 GCA_018901615.1 Candidatus Omnitrophota bacterium
CGTTCTATTGTTAAAAAAATAAAAAATCCAGCATTCTCCCGCCCCACAGTATGGCTACAAAACCAGCTATAGAGATAAAGGGGCCGTAGGGAATCACGTCCTGTTTTTTCATAAATTTCAAATAGAGGCCTACAGGTGTTCCAAAAAAAGGAGCGAGAAAAAAAATAAGTATCGCCATTTTCCACCCTAAAAAAGACCCCAGCATGGCCATGAGTTTGACATCCCCTCCGCCCATGCTTTCCTTTTTAAAAGCGAGATTCCCTAAAAGGCCTGTGATATAAATAAGACCTCCGCCTGCTATCAAGCCAATGAGAGAATTTATCAAGCCTCCCTTCCATGTCAGGCTATTATGCATCTGCGGCATTAAGGCGCTCAGGATGATTCCCAGTATCATCCCGCCTATACTGATCCTGTCAGGTATTATCTGAAATTCCAGGTCTATAAAGGTGACCACGATCAAACTGAGTGTCACCAGGCTGTACACCCAGAATAGATGAGTAAACCTGAAATTCATAAACAGTATCAGAAAGGCCGCAGCGCTTATAAATTCAACAGCAAAATACCTGAAAGAAATCCTGGTACCGCAAGACCTGCATCTGCCCCTGAGAAATATATAGCTCACGAAAGGTATGTTATCATACCATGGTATTGACTTTTTGCAGGATACGCACCTTGAGCGCGGGAAGACAACGGATTCTTTTCGAGGTATCCTGTAGATGCAGACGTTCAGGAAACTGCCTATTATCGCTCCAAAGATGAAGATTAATAAGTATGTCATTTTTTAATTCTTTAAGGCGCTGTCTAACGCTTCTCTCATCACGCCTATAACATCAGCGGCTTTACATCCGTCTATCCAGCATGAAAAAGCTAACGCTCCTTGCCAAACAAGCATACCTTCTCCTGTCAGAGCATTAGCTCCTGATAGTTTTGCATCCTTCACAAGCTGCGTCTGCCTATTATAAACAACATCATATACATACAGGTCTTTTCTCAATAATTTTTTATCTATGGGAGAAGGGTCTCCTTCTTTCATGCCTATAGGTGTGGCATTGATCAATAACTGACAAGCCTCTAATCTCTCAGCTATCTCATTTTTCTCTATAAACGCTATCTTCTTACCCCAATCATGCAAAACACCCGAAAGATGTTTTTTCATAGAAGCGACCGCCTCCATGTTTATATCATAGAGATATATTTTGCCTACGTGATTCCCCGGATCGCTCAGGTCAGCCACAATAGCCCTGCTGACTCCCCCGCAGCCAATAACCAGGATATTTTTCTGTTTAGCTTTAAATCCTAAATTCATTTCAAGGGAAGCACCAAAGCCCGAAACATCTGTATTTAGATATTCTATTCTACCTGCAACTCTTTTTACAGTATTAACTGCTCCTGACAAAGCAACGGCACGACCATAAGGATGATTCATGTCGCAAGGAGACCCCTTCTCTAATATTTCTTTTGCTTTAACTTTGTGCGGCACGGTTATATTAAAACCTCTGTATTCCTTTTTATTCAACAGAAAATCCTCGAGATTTTCCGGCTTTACAGGGATCTTTTCATACGTTGCCTCAATGTCCAAGGCCTTAAATGCGGCATTATGCATTGCCGGCGATAAACTATGTTCTATTGGCCAACCTATAACGCCGTATAAATCCATAATAACTATAAAGACGGACACGCAGGTCCGCCTTACCTAATTTCCGCGTTAGTTCCGCGCAATGTTCCGCGTATTTCCGCGATTCATTATAATTCTAATTTTGTTTTTCTAGACTTTGTAAAGACAAGCTTGTTCAACGCATTCACATAGGCCTTTGCGCTCGCCTCTATGATATCTGTGGAAGCGCCTCTCCCTGAAATTTCCACTCCGGAACCGGACATAACCCGCACAGATACCTCTCCCAACGCATCTTTGCCGCCTGTTGTGGACTTAAGAGAATAATCCAGTAGCTTAAGCTTCGCGCCTGTTATCTTTTCAATGGCCTTGTAGCAGGCATCCACTGGCCCGTCTCCGGACGAAGATTCTTTTTTTACTGTATTTCCTTTTGTCAGCTCTATCGTGGCGTGGGGCTCAATATCTTTACCGCTCCTATATTCAAATCCGCTTATCCTGTAAGTCTCAGGCACAGAGACTATCTCATCCTCGACTATTGCCAGCAGGTCTTCATCAAAAACCTCTTTTTTCTTATCCGCCAGGTCCTTAAACCGCTGAAAGGCCTTTATCAAATCAGCATCGCTGAGCTCGATTCCTAGTTTTTTCAATCTGTCCCCAAGCGCATGCTTGCCTGAATGCTTGCCCAGAACAAGCCTGGTAGCGCCAAAACCCACATCCTCGGGCTTCATTATTTCGTAGGTGATACTTTTTTTCAAAATACCGTCCTGGTGAATTCCTGCTTCGTGACTGAATGCGTTCTGGCCTACTATTGCTTTATTAGGCTGGACCACTATACCTGTAAGTTTACTTACAAGGCGACTGGTCTTGTAAAGCTCTTCTGTCTTTATAGATGTTGTGCATTTAAACATATCTTCTCTTGTCTTTAATCCCATTACTATCTCTTCCAAAGACGCATTACCTGCCCTTTCACCAAGGCCATTAATAGTACATTCTACCTGCTCTGCTCCGCTCTGAATGGCTGAAAGAGAATTGCTTACAGCAAGCCCAAGATCATTATGACAATGTACGCTTATTACCGCTTTATTGGAATTAGGCACTTTTGTTTTTATTGTTTTTATAAGACTACCAAACTCAACAGGTATTGCATAACCAACAGTATCAGGTATATTGACTGTCTTTGCGCCAGCGTCTATAACTGCCTCAACTACGCGGCACAAAAAATCCACATCTGAGCGCGATGCATCCTCTGGTGAAAACTCAACGTCACCGCAACGATCGCTTGCATATTTTACAAAATACTTTGCCAGTTTCAGTATCTCTTCTTCTGCCTTTTTTAATTTATATTTCATGTGAATATTTGAAGTTGCTAAAAAAACATGGACCCTGGCTTGTTCCCTTTTTATTGCTGGTCTTAGCGCTTCTAGACACTTATCTATATCTTTCGTTTTAGCCCTTGCAAGGCCGCATATTGATGGACCCTTAACAATAGACGCCACCTCATACACCGCCTTAGAATCTCCGGGTGACGCAATCGGAAACCCAGCCTCAATAACATCCACGCCCAGCCTGGCCAACTGTTTGGCGATCTCTATCTTTGCCTTTATATCCAGGCTGGCGCCGGGCGACTGCTCGCCGTCTCTTAAGGTTGTGTCGAAAATTATTATTTTCTTCATGTTCTTACTCTTTGTCATTGCGAGTCGCGAAGCGACCGAGGACGAAATGTCCGAGGAAGTGCCGAACTCAACTGAGTTCGGCCAATCTCACAAGATCCCTCGCTTCGCTCGGGATAAATTCGGACAAGTGACTTACGTTCACTTTGTTCCGTAAGTCACGTCCTCATTTATTTAATCCAATCCATCATCCCGCGCAGCTTCTTGCCGATTACCTCAACAGGATGCGTGTCATCCGCCTTTGAAAGTTTATTGTACAATGGCCTGCCATTTTCGTTTTCCTTGATCCATTCTTCCGCGAATTTCCCTGACTGGACTTCTTCGAGTATCTTCTTCATCTCTTTGCGGGTTTCGGCTGTTATGACCCTTTTACCTCTAGTAAGGTCACCGTATTCCGCGGTATCTGAAACCCTCTTTCTCATGCCCTGGATACCGACCTTATATATAAGATCGGTTATAAGCTTTAATTCATGCAGGCACTCAAAATAGGCTATCTCAGGCTGATAACCGGCATCCAACAGCGTCTCAAAACCCGCCTTGATAAGCTCGCTTACCCCGCCGCACAGAACAGCCTGCTCTCCAAAAAGATCCGTCTCTGTCTCTTCTTTAAAAGTGGTCTCTATAACGCCTGCCCTTGTGCCGCCAATACCTTTTGCGTACGCAAGGCCTATATCTTTCGCCTTGCCGCTCGCGTCTTGATAAACAGCCAGAAGACACGGCACGCCTTTTTTCTCCTCGTACATCTGCCTTACAAGCGCTCCAGGTCCTTTTGGCGCCACCATCAGGACATCCACGTTTTTGGGCGGGGTTATCTGCTTAAAATGTATATTAAAACCATGCGAAAATAAAAGCGCCTTTCCTTCTTTAAGATTCGGCTCTATTGCCTGCTTGTAGACCTTTGCCTGGACATGGTCCTGGGTAAGGATTTGGATCAGGTCAGCCTGTTTCGCGGCCTCTGCGGCTGATACTGGCTTGAACCCGTCCCTTTCAGCTATCTTATAATTCTCTATACCTTCCAGTTCACTGACTATAATATCAAGTCCGCTGTCGCGCAGGTTTAATGCCTGTCCGCGGCCCTGAATCCCGTATCCTATAATCGCTATTTTTTTGCCTTTTAAAACATTTAAATCCGCGTCCTTGTCATAATACATCTTTGTTGCCATTATTTCCTCCCTATCGCTATGCGGCCAGTCCTCACGATTTCCACTATCCCGAAAGACCGCATCATCTCTATAAACGACTTTATTTTGTTCTGGTCGCCGGTGACCTCAATGACCACGTTTTCCTTTTTCACGTCATCTATCTTCGCCTGGAACGTATCGGCGACATGCAATATCTCAGAACGCTTCTTGTTGTCTATCTTGACCTTCACAAGCACGAGTTCCCTGTCTACAAAATCCTCATCCGTGAGATCTATTACTTTCACGACATCTATAAGCCTATTGAGCTGCTTTTTTACCTGCTCCAGGGTTTTTTCGTCTCCGTCGGCGACTATAGTCATCCTTGAAATAGTAGGGTCTTCTGTCTCGCCTACTGTAAGGCTGTCTATGTTAAATCCACGCGCGCTGAAAAGCCCTGAGACATGCGTCAACACGCCAAAATGATTTTCGACTAAAACCGCTATTGTCTTTTTCATATCAAGCCAAGACCCCTATCATCTTATTGATCGCTTGACCTGCCGGAACCATAGGAAACACGTTTTCTTCCGGTTCAACCCGGAAATCCATCATCACAGGTCTTTTTATCTTCAAGGCGTCTTTTATCGCCTTCCTGACATCTTTCTTCTTTGTTATTCTCATGCCGACCGCGCCGTATGCCTCCGCGAGTTTCACAAAATCAGGGCAGGCCTCTAATATCGTATAAGAATATCTCTTTTTATAAAAAAGCTCCTGCCACTGCCGCACCATACCAAGACATCCATTATTTAATATAGCGACCTTTACAGGGACCTTATTTGCTACCGCTGTTGTAAGCTCTTGTATATTCATCTGTATGCTTCCGTCTCCAGCTATATCAAACACATGCTTTTTCGGACACCCCATCTGGGCCCCTATCGCGGCCGGAAAACCATATCCCATTGTACCAAGGCCTCCGCTGGATATAAACTGCCTCGGCTTATCGTATTTATAAAACTGCGCGGCCCACATCTGGTTCTGACCCACCTCAGTGGTGATGATAGCATTTCCTTTTGTAACATTATAGATCTCCTCTACCACATACTGCGGACGCAGTTTAGAATCATCTTTATACGTGAGGGGGTATTTCTTCTTCCATACCTCGATTTGTTTATGCCAGCCGGATATATCTGGTTTCTCCACATTCTTCAAAAGGTCCCTGAGCGCGCATTTCGCGTCGCCCACTATAGGTATGTCAACCTCTACATTTTTGCTTATGGCACAGGGATCTATATCTATGTGAATGATCTTCGCGTGCGGCGCGAATTCCTCTATCTTGCCAGTCACCCTGTCATCAAATCTTGCTCCGATAGCTATAATAAGGTCTGATTCATGGATAGCATGATTCGCGTATGCAGTGCCGTGCATACCGAGCATACCAAGCGAAAACTTGTCGGTGCCTGGAAATGCGCCGAGCCCCATGAGCGTCATAGTCACCGGGATTTCTGTCTTTTTCACAAATTCAATAAGCTCGCCAGACGCGTTTGAGATAATCACGCCTCCGCCCACATAAAGAACTGGTTTCTTGCTGGCGGCAATCAGCTTGCAGGCCCTCTTTATCTGGCCGATATGGGCATTGTAAGTAGGTTTATATCCTCTTATTTCTATGCTTTCAGGATAATAAAAATCCGCTTCCTGTATCTGTATATCAACAGGTATGTCTACAACCACCACACCAGGCCTGCCAGTCGAGGCTATATGAAATGCGTTTTTTATGACTGTCGCCAGCTTATTGATATCCTTTACCAGATAATTATGTTTTGAAATAGGTCTGGTTATGCCGCTGATATCTACTTCTTGAAACGCGTCGTTTCCTATAAGAGAAGTCCTGACCTGTCCGGTAAAAGCGACTATTGGCACAGAGTCCATATTAGCTGTCGCAAGGCCTGTAACAAGATTTGTCGCGCCAGGCCCGGAAGTAGCAAGGCATACCCCGACCTTTCCTGTCGCGCGAGCGTATCCATCCGCCGCATGAGCGGCCCCCTGCTCGTGCCTGGTCAATATAAAATTTATACCGCTGTCATACAAGGCGTCAAAAATAGGCAGCACCACTCCTCCAGGATAGCCGAACATGATCTCAACGCCCTCTTTTTTGAGTGCCTCTATGAATATCTTCGCGCCTGTCATTTTCATATCACTGCTCCACTGATAAGGTTATCTGAGGTTAAATGAGGTTGTCTGATGTTAACTGATGTTGCAGAAAAAACAAAAGCAACTTCAGGCATCGTCAGATAACTTCAGATAACCTCAGCTAACTTCTAATACGGCTCCCTTACTTGCTGATGAAACAAACTTCGCGTACCTGGAGAGCCAGCCTTCTGACACCTTTGGTTTAGGCGCCTTCCATTTTTTAAGGCGTCTTTTTATTTCAGCGTCGCTGAGCGCCACATTGATACGTCTTTTTCTTATATCTATCTTGATGCAGTCATTATTCTTTATTATAGCCAAGGGACCGCGTTTTGACGCTTCAGGGGAGATGTGGCCTATGCAGGGGCCTCTTGTCCCTCCTGAAAACCTTCCGTCAGTTATAAGCGCCACGTCATCAGAAAGGCCCATGCCGACTATAGCAGAGGTAGGAGAAAGCATCTCTCTCATGCCAGGGCCGCCATTCGGGCCTTCATATCTTATGACCACCACATTGCCTTTTTTGATCTTGTCTTTTAATATCGCGTCCATTGCCTCTTCTTCAGAGTCAAAGACCTTTGCGCGGCCCGTGAACTCCATCGCGTTCTCATGGACAGCGCCCTGTTTCACGACAGCGCCTTCAGGCGCGATATTACCTTTTAATATAGCGATGCCGCCTTCTTCTTTATAAGGATTGCCCAATGGCCTTATGATCTCTTCATCATCGACTACTGACTTAGAAGCTATATTTTTTATAGATGTCCCGCTGACCGTAGGATTGTCCTTTAATCTTGATATCAGCCTGTTTAAGACAGCTGGAATACCGCCTGCCATCTCCAGGTCTTCAAGAAAATATTCGCCTCCTGGCCTAAGGTCTGCTATCTTAGGCGTTTGGCGGCTTATACTATCGAACACGCCAAGATCAAGCTTAACGCCTGCTTCTTTTGCAATAGCTGTAAGGTGCAGCACTGTATTTGTAGACCCGCCTAATGCCATATCGACTATAATCGCGTTCAAGAATGCCTTTTTAGTCAATATCTTTCGCGGGTTTATATTATTTTTAACGAGCTCCACTATTTTCTCGCCGCTTTCAAAAGCTATCCTGGATTTTTTGCTCGAGACTGCCAGAGATGTTGCGCAGCCCGGCAGGGACATCCCCATTGTCTCAGTCAGGCAACTCATTGTGTTTGCAGTAAAAAGTCCCTGGCAAGAACCCGGGCCAGGACAGGCATTGATTTCAAGTTCATCTAATTCTTTCCTGGATATCTCCCCTTTTTTATATTTTCCAACAGCTTCAAAGGTATCACGGACAAGGTCCAGCCTCCTGCCTTTATAGCGGCCTGTAAGCATGGGCCCTGCTGTCACGACTATAGAAGGTATGTTGATTCTCAAGCAGCCCATGAGCATGCCTGGCGTAATCTTATCGCAATTTGTCAAAAGCACAAGCCCATCCAGGTTATACGCGCCTGCCATGGTCTCTATAGTGTCAGCTATAAGCTCCCTGGAGGCAAGCGAATATCTCATGCCAAAGTGCCCCATTGCAATGCCGTCGCATATACCTGGCACGCCAAAAATAAATGGCTTTCCTCCGCCAGCATAGACTCCGTTCTCGATCGCCCGCTCAAGGCCCCTCATGTGCATATGGCCAGGCACCAGATCTGTAAAACTGGAAGCGATTCCAATAAACGGCTTACTTAAATCCTTGGCGCACGCACCTGTAGCGTATAATAAGGCGCGGTTGCCAACCCTGGAAATACCTTTTTTTATAATATCACTTTTCATTTTAAATCCTCAATATGCCTGGTTATTTAAATTAATCTATCTTTATCTTTGCCTTTTTTCTTAACTCCTCGATTAAACTATTCAGTTTTTCCCTTTTAAGCTTATTCATCAAAAACCCTTCGACATCCTTTTCCACTTCATCATAGGTAAGGACATGCGGGGCCTTTTTATCAGTTAGCTTTAAAATATGATAACCAAATTGAGTCTCAACTACAGGGCTTACATCTCCTATCTCCATACTGAACGCCGCGTCTTCAAAAGGCTTGACCATCTGACCCGTGCCAAAATAGCCTAAATCTCCGCCGCTCGCAGCTGAGCCATCCGCTGAATTTTCCTTTGCGAGTTCCGCGAAATCCTCGCCTGAGATAACCCTCTTTCTTAAACTTTCTATCTTCTCGCGGGCCGCATTTCTATCTTCGTCACTCGCGTCTTCTTTTACTGGCACAAGTATATGACTGGCCCTTACCTGTTCCGGGACATTGAGTTTGTCCTGATTTTTCTCGTATTCTTCTTTTTTTGCCGCGTCGCTCACCATGATACTATTATAGACCTTCTCATCCAGAAACTTCTTTATGGAAATGCCCTTCTCTATATCTTCTTTAAGGTCTTTTTCGTTGATACCCCTGCCTTCCAGCATCTTTTTAAATTCCTCGTCTGAACCAAATCCCTTTTTGATATTCTCGAGCTGCTGTTCCACTTCTTTACTCAGGTTTCCCAGTTTGGCCTTTTTGCTTTCCTGATACAAAAGCTCTGCTGAAATCAACTCTTGAAGTATCTTCCCCTTAAGCTCTGCCTTTTCTTCTTCTTTAACCTCCTGGCCAAACATCTTCTGGTTCTCGACAAAATTAGTCATGGCGGCGTTCAAGGTATCTTCCTTTATGGCCTTGCCATTTACCTTTGCCGCAATTTTAGAGGCGGCCGCGTTTCCTGACCCAGCCCATAAGAAGCTGCAAATCAGTGCCGCAGCCGCCAAAAGACAAATATTCCTGCTACGCATTTTGTTCTCCTTCCGTTTAATGGTAACTGTCTCTAAGCATATTGTCTTATATTATCTCATTTTACTAAAATATTACAATACAATTTTATCTGGAAATGTCCATTACCTTATATTTTAATGTCCCGGCAGGGATCTTTATATCAACCACCTCTCCCTTTTTCTTGCCTAAAAAGGCCTTGCCCACAGGGGATGAAATGGAAATCTTACCTGCTCCAAAATCCGCTTCATCTTCTGTCACAAGCTGATAGGTTATATCTTCTCCAGAATCTATGTCTTTAAGCTTTACTGTGGCTCCCACATAGGCCTTGTCCGTAGATATGCTTTTCTCATCGATTATTCTGGCAGCGGAAAGCTTGGTCTCAAGCTCATGGATCCTTTTCTCATTTACTGCCTGTGCCTGTTTTGCGGAATCATATTCTGCGTTCTCGCTTAGATCGCCCAGGAGCCTGGCCTTTTCAAGGCTGGACGCTATCTCCCTGCGCTTCGGGCCCTTTAACTCTTTAAGCTGTTTGTTGAGCTTTTCGTAACCTTCCTTTGTCAAAAATATATTATCTGACATAAAATGAGCCTTCCTTAAGTTTTATACATCCTGGGGACACGTCTTCCAATATTACAGACTATCTCGTATGGAATAGTATATACAAGACCGGCCAGTTCTTCAACCTTTATGTTATCTTTACCCTGTCTCCCTATTAAAACTACCTCGTCACCTACCTCAGCGCCTTTTATATGCCCTACATACACCATGGCCATATCCATGCATATCTTACCTACAACCGGCGCGCGCCTGCCTCTTATTAAAACATCCGCTCTGTTTGACAGATGGCGCTGATAACCATCTCCGTATCCAACCGGGATCGTAGCAACCTTTGTATCTTCATTGGTAATATACGAGCGGCCATAACTTACGCTCCTACCCTTTGGCACTGACTTTATATGGACGATTTTAGTCTTAAGGCTTAAGGCCGGTTTAAGATTCAGGCTGTTTAATAAATCCCCTCTGGGATGCAGGCCATACACAATCAATCCAGGCCTCACCATATTCATATGGGCCTCTTTAAAATCTATAAGGGCCATGCTGTTTGAAGCATGTCTTACAGGTATGTCTATACCCTGGTTTCTGAGGTCTTCTAAAAACGCGTTGAATATCCTTATCTGGTTTAATGTAAAAGCCTTATCGTCTTCCGCGCTTGGAAAATGCGTAAATATACCGTCTATGCTAATATTATCCATCAAGGTGATCTTTTTTATAAATTCGATGGCCTCTTCATGCCAGAAACCCAGCCTGCCCATGCCTGTGTCAATATTTATGTGCACCTTTACATTTTTTCTCTTTTTCTTGCTAATCCTTGAGAGCAGCGTGGGAACGCGTAAGTCAGAGATCGTCTGTATCACATTAAACTTTAATACGCCCTCTGCCTCCTCAGGCAGGATAGCCCCTAGAGAGAGTATTTTGCTTTTTATTCCTGCCTGGCGGAGCTCACGCGCCTCGTCGAGTGACGCTACTCCCAGATATTCAACGCCTTCATTGACCAGGATCCTTGAGATCTGTTCCATGCCATGGCCATACGCGTCTGCTTTTACCACACCTAGTATCTTAATGTCCCGGCCGATTAGTTGTCTTATCCTGCGCATATTATGGCGTATAGCGCCTAAATCGATCTCCGCAAAAGTAGGCCTGTAAAACTTCATTTTCTCACCTGGCAATCTTTTGGATATAGGTAGATCGGTTTTAATTTACTCAAGTCTGATTTTTTACCTTTTCTGATTTTTTTGATCCCAAGCTTTATAAGATTACCTGCCCTGGGATACCAGTATTCTTCTTCCAAAAACACAGACCCCTTGTTTAGCTTTTCTATATCCGGCCTGTAAAGTTCTAAGCCGTCCCCTAAAAAAATCGCGGGGCCTTTTACCTTTTTCATGAGCTTATCAATGGGCAGCAAGAGGTGATCTGTCTTCTTGATAATATGGCTTTGTCTTTTTTTATATACAGCGCTATAGACCCGGCCGCGTTTCGCATCTATGACGGGGACGATTGATTCTGTATCTGCTTCAGCATTAAAGGCCATGGCATCGATACTCGGCACTCCTATGCACGGTTTTTGAGTGGCGATGCCAAAGCCTTTGACCGCGCTCACTCCTATGCGCAGGCCTGTAAATGAACCAGGGCCCAACCCTATGATAAAACCGTCCACTGCTTTTATAGACACACCGGCCCTTTCCAGCAATCCTTGAATTTTAGGTATTAAAAAACTTGAGTGCCTTCTCTCAAGTATGTGATTTTCCTCAGCTATGATATCATCATCCTGACTCAAGGCGATACTCAAGACTCTAGAACTGGTATCAATGCCTAAGATCTTCAATCTCTACCTCTCTTTTATCTTTGCCCTTAATCGTAAACCTCACTGATATATTTTTTTTCGGGAGTATGGACTTAAGTTTTTCTGCCCATTCTATAATAGTTACGCCATCTCCGTACATGTACTCTTCTATTGCGATATCCTCTATATCCCTGAGGATATCCAGCCTGTAGAGATCCATGTGATACAAAGGAATTCTGCCCTGGTATTCCTTTATCAAGACAAAAGTGGGACTGTTTATATGCATGGCCTCTTTTATAGCCAGGCCCATGCCAACGCCTTTCACAAACGTGGTCTTGCCGCTGCCAAGGTCTCCATAAAGCGCAACGACATCACCCCTGGACAGATCTTTTGCCAGTGTTTCCCCCAGTTTTATTGTCTCTTCAGCGCTATGCGTTATCATATCATACAAGACCATGTCTTAAAAATGCGCGTAGCCTTTGATCTTCTGTTTTTGTTTTTTATTGTCTTTTGAGATCAGGCACAGACATTTGCAATCTTTACAGATATGTCCTATCTTTGAAAGTCTTGTTCTGAACGGCCATTTTTTAATGAGCCTATCCGCTGTTCTGTTTGAGACAGTGAAAATGAGTTCAAAATCCTCGCCATCCACTATAGCTGTTTTAAAATTTTTTGCGTCTCGGGAAATCGGTATATCTTTTTCATGAATAACAGCCCCTGCCCTGCTTGACTCTAAGATATGACCAAGGTCTGCGATAAGACCATCAGAGACGTCTATCATAGAATGAATCTTATAACTTTTTACGAGAAAACCCGCTTCTTTGACGCGCGGCGTAAAATTTAGGTGTCTCTTATTCAGCGAACCGCCTATGGCCCCTGTCACAAAAATTACATCGCCTGGCCTGGCGCCATTACGTAAAACCAGGCTGGCTTTTTCGACTTCTCCGGTAAGCGCGATATTTATAACTATCTTTTTAGATCTTACGGTATCTCCGCCCACCAGGTCTATTTTAAATTTTCCCGCGATCTCTCTTATACCCCTGTATAACCCGTCAACAAAATCCAGGCTCAACGACGGAGGTACGCCTAAAGAAATAACAGCTGCCAAGGGTATTCCTCCCATTGCCGCTATGTCGCTTACATTCACTGACATGGATTTTTTGCCTATGAGATACCCTCCTGAAGACTTCAGAAAGTGCCTGCCTTCGATAAGCATGTCAGTGGTAAACAAGAGGTGTCTGTCTTTTTTATATCTTAAGACAGCTGCGTCATCTCCTATGCCTTTTACTACGCAAGCGGAAAGCTTTATGCGCCTTGAAAGCCTCTTTATGAGATTAAATTCTCCTAAATCCCTTAATATCATATACGCCTGATTCTGTTATTATAGCTGTTATAAGTCGGGCCGGGGTTACATCAAACGCCGGGTTATACACCTTCGCCTTGATTGGGGCAGTCTGTTTAGCGCCTACATAAATCAATTCTTCTCTTTTTCTCTCTTCTATGGGGATGTCTTTCCCTGTCTTTATATTATGGTCTATGGTCGAGCTCGGTGCCGCTATATAGAAAGGTATGTTGTGGTATTTTGCCAGAACGGCAAGGCCATAAGTCCCTATCTTATTGGCTGCGTCGCCATTTCTGGCAATCCTGTCAGCCCCCACAATAATCTTTGTAACGCCTTTATTTATTATGGTACTTGCCGCCATGTCATCGCATATAAGAATCGCGTCTATTCCATTTTTCATGAGTTCCCACATGGTGAGACGCGAGCCCTGCATGAGCGGCCTGGTCTCATCCGCGTACACCTTGAACTTCTTGCCCTTTTTTTTAGCCTCATAAAAAATAGACAGCGCCGTGCCATGGCCTGCTGTGGCAAGCATACCCGCGTTACAATGTGTCAAGACAATGTCTTTGTCCTTTATTAGACGTGCGCCGTTCCTGCCAATGGCACGGCACATATCCTGGTCTTCTTTCAGAATAGAAAGCGCCTCTTTTAATAATAATCTTTTGATTTCCTGGAGACTCATATCCACTGACAGACGGGAAAAAACATCTTCCATGCGTTTCATGGCCCAGAAAAGATTTACAGCAGTTGGCCTTGTCGCCTTTAATTTAATAGCCGAACTAGCCAGGACTTTTTTTAAGCCTGCCATGGTCCTGGACCTTGAGTTTATAGCTGACAACGCATAGCCCAATGCTACTGAAACTCCTATAAGCGGCGCGCCGCGCAGTCTCAAATTTTTTATCGCCTCACAAAGCGTATCAATATCCATGCACCTTACGTATTTCAAACGCGAAGGCAATTTTGTCTGATCGATAAATATTATCTTGTTAGCTTTCCATTTTATAGGCTCTAATAACATGGGTAAATTCCTTCCTTACGCGGGTTTGATATTATTATAACCCAAATAACCTTGCTAGGATATTTCGTCTTAACTCCACAGCATTATATGGGCATACCTCATGACAGCACATGCATCTTATGCATTTTTTAGAATCTATTCTTGAAATTTTATCATCTATGGTAATGGCGGACACGGGGCATGTCTTGGCGCAGATCATGCATTTTTTACACAGGCCTTCATTTATACGCAGGCCAAATTTGATCAAGCCTGTCAATAGCCGTACGACCGGGCCAGGAATGGCTGATAACATCGTTGAGGCTGGAAGCCTGAATCCTTGAATCATATTTTTCTCAAGACTTTCTCCAACGATCTCGATATCTTTCAGATCCGCTTGCCCCAAACTTCTCTTCGCTGCCTGCTTTATTGTTGCTATCTTAAAAGGGTCGATTCCTATTAAACCGGAAAACACGCTATCCACTGCCACGCTGTCTTCGCCGGCTATCAAAAGTCCGACATCCCTCAGGGTTCCAGAGGCTGGGCCATTGCCATGCATTGCCACGATACCGTCCATTAAAACAAGACATGGCTTAACAGCCTGAAAGACATCCACTATCACGCACGCAAAATCATCCGGCCTTGGGAATCTTTTATGTAATTGAGATTTGTTAAGTCCTGTGACCGCGCCGTACATATTTTTAATAGCTCCTGTCATTGTCATCAGGCTGTGCGTCTTCATCTTAGGGATAGATATTATCTTATCGCATTCAAAAAAATAAGAGGCTATCGGCATGCCCTGAACCATTTTAACATCCTTGACATCAAGACACTCCAAACCTTCTTCTTTTGCCATGTCCAGCAAGCCAGAACCTTCATAGGCCTGTCTGGCTGTAATAGACCCGCCTGGGTTATCGCCTATCACAGGAATAGCGCCTTGTTTTTTTACAAGCCTGGCGCACGCCCTGATGACCTCGATGTGAGTGTTCACCCCGTGTTCAGGAGGCCTCGAAGAAAGCATATTTGGTTTTAAGAGCACTCTTTCGCCATTTTTAATAAATGCGTCGAGCCCGCCTAAAAGTTCAAAGGCCCTCTCTGAAGCAGCCTGAACCGTGTCAATGTCATATGTGCCGCATTTTACAATAGAGACCCTGGTCTTCACGCCATCAGTTCCTTTATAAAAAAGACAAAACTTACTATAATAGAATTATGTATTATATGGACGGTTATAGAAGACATCAGCGAACCGGTTTTCTCGTAGAGATACGCCAGGAGCGCGCCTAGTATCATTATAGGAAGAAACCCTACGATATTTGTGTGCAGAAGACTGAATATCGAAGCGCTCAAAAAAACCGCGGCCACTATGCCAAAACGCTTCTTTATGGCGCTGTACATGAAACCCCTGAAAAAGACCTCTTCAGCCACAGGCCCTAATATAGATACAAACACTGTCAGCAGCAACAATACATTGACCCTTCGCTCTTCCATAAATACATCGAATACAGGCTGAGGAGGCGGCGTATACCCGAAAAAATTCAAGACCATGATGGACAAAAGCAGCGCTATCAATAATAACGGCAGTATAAAGGTATAGGCTGCTATGCCTGATAAAATATTCCTGAAGCATGAAGAAAGCTTAAGACCCAAGGCCTGTATCTTTTCTCCATGTTTCACCGTAACAAAATAAACCACCACCATAACCACCGCTATATCTACAATAAAGGTATTCAGTATCATGCGAAGATTTAATCCAATATCAATATTAAACATCTTAAAAATAAAACCCTCGATTATCGCCACAATATAGCCTAAAAAAATAACTATAAGACTGGCCCTTACTATATCTCTGATGCCCCATGAGACAGGTATTGTATTCGCTCCACCAATAACAACCAGTTTTTTGCCAAGAAAGATAAACGCTATATTCAACGCGATAGCCAATAGAAAAATAAAAGCCCCTAGAATCAACCCGTACCTAAAAAACCTCGCCCCTGGCCTGTCAGACACGATATAACTCTTTATCTTTTGCTCGGTAATCCCTGTCTCGTTAAAGGTCATGGCAGAGAGGGGCTTTTCTTCCCGGACCTGTGTTTTTTCTACCCGGCCTGCGTTTAAGATATTCACCGCTAGTATAAAAAAAAGCATGAATATATACAGTTTTTCCCGCTTAATAAAGTCCATCATGACTCACGCCCGCTTCCTCTTGTGTTCGAGGTTAAACCTCGAACAATCCTCAAGGTAAGCCGCCAACTGTTCGAGGTTTAACCTCGAACACAAGTTAAGGAAGATTAAAAAATGATTTTGCGTTGATCGTGGTGATTCTCGCGACTTCCTCAAAGCTCATATCTTTTATTCTCGCTATCTCCTCTGCCAGAAACCTGACATAAGCCGGTTCATTACGTCTTCCGCGAAAGGCCTGCGGCGCCAAAAACGGCGCGTCTGTCTCAAGGAAAAGTCTATCCACAGGCACAAGCTTCACCACTTCTCTCAGTTTCTCTGCTTTTTTAAATGTAATATTACATGTAAAAGACACGAACATGCCAATACCAAGGCATCTTTCAAGAAAAGTTTCGTCGCCTGAGAAACAATGCATGACACCATTGACAGAATCACCCATGATCTCCTTTAATATCCGCAGCGTGTCTTCGTGCGCGTCCCTATTATGTATGATCACGGGTAAGCCTTTTTCTTTTGCCGCGCCAAGCATCTTTCTGAACAATCTCTTCTGATTGTCTCTGGAAGCGATGTCCCTGAAATAATCCAGCCCTATCTCTCCTACCGCGACTACCTTCTCAGAGTCCATAAGCCTGCTGAATCGCTCGAGATCATTCCTGTTGATTCTATCAGCCTCATGCGGATGGATGCCTGCCGAAGCGTACACAAAATCATACTTCTGGCTAAGCGCTATGGATTTTTCTGTGCCTTCCAGGCTGGAGCCCACGTTGATTATATTCTCTATACCCTGTTCTCTTGAACGGACAATTAGTTCCTGTCTGTCAGGATCAAAATCTTTAAAATCTAGGTGACAATGTGTGTCTATTAACATGCCTTATCTATAAATTCTATTTTTTAACACAAAGGTGACATCTCTCTGAGTCTTTTAACTATAGGCGGGATTTCAGCCAGGCAATAATCAACGTCCTCTTCTGTATTCTCGTAGCCGAAAGAAAACCTTATTGAGCCCTGGGCCAAGGCAGGCTCGACTCCCATGGCAATAAGGACATGTGAGGGGTCAAGAGAACCAGATGTGCAGGCAGAGCCCGTAGAAGCGGATATACCTTTTAAATCGAAATTCAATATCAGAGATTCGCCTTCTATATATTTAAAAGAAATATTAATCGTATTGGAAAGTCTTTTTTCAGGATGTCCGTTCAGATATATTTCATCCAGCTCCTTATTTAAGCCGTCAAGGAATCTCTCGGTCAGTTTTTTCATGCGCTTATTTACCTCTGGCATTTCTTTCTGCGCTGCCTCTACTGCCCTGCCAAAGCCCACTATGCCAGGCACATTTAATGTCCCGGCTCTGCGTTTTCTTTCATGATGGCCGCCGTTGTGAAAAGGCGTCAGCTTTACGCCTTTTTTGATAAAAAGCGCGCCTGCGCCCTTTGGCCCGTTCAGCTTGTGAGCGGAAAAAGAACAAAGGTCAATACCAAGTTCTTCGACATCTATCAGCTCCTTGCCCAGGGCCTGCACCGCGTCAGTATGAAAATATATACCGTTCTTTTTGGCAATATTGGCTATTTCTTTAACTGGCTGTATTGTGCCGACCTCATTATTCGCGAACATTATTGAAATAAGCACTGTGTCTTTTCTTACAGAATCTTTTAATCTATCCAGGTCTATAACGCCGTATTTATCCACAGGGATCCTGGTCACCTCAAATCCCAGCTCTTCTTCAATAAACCTGCATGAATCAAGGACTGCTAGATGCTCGATCTCGCTTGTTATAATGTGCCTGCCTTTATCAAGATTCGCCATGGCAATGCCTTTTATCGCGAAATTACCAGACTCTGTGCCGCCTGATGTAAATACTATGTCCACGGCCTCTGTGCCTATGGCTTCTCCTATTACCTCTCTCGCTGATTCAACCGCCTTCATGGCTGACTGGCCCATAGAATGCACGCTGGACGCATTACCATACTCTTCAGCAAAATAAGGCATCATTGCCTCAAGCACCTCTTTTCGCACCGGTGTAGTCGCGTTATGGTCTAAATATACCTGTCTCATTTTAGGTTACCTCTATTCTTGGGAATAACGGCTTGCCTTTATTGATCTTTGTCCCTGGCTTAGTTTGTCCCCATGAAAAAAGTTTCATGGTTCTCTTTTCTTTATCCTTAAGACCGAGCTGACTTGCCATCTCCTCGGAAGCAGCTGGTAAAAATGGCCACAAGGCCACAGAGGCCATTCTTAGTACTTCGCATAGGTCATACATCATATCTTTAAGTTCATCTGTCTTATTCTCTTTTGACAATTTCCATGGCGCCTTCTGCTCTATGAACTTATTGGCGATATTTATCAATTGCCATATGGCTGAGAGGGCCTGGTTAAAATCTATCTTATCCATACCTGCTGTTATCGCAAGCTCCAGATCCTTTGCCGCGTCAATCATGCTCAGGGTTATATCGTCTGCTTTTTCTACAGGCCTTCTTTCAGGGATTACGCCCGAAAAATATTTATCTATCATGGATAATGTCCTTTGGAGCAGATTCCCCAGGTCATTCGCCAGGTCGCTGTTTATCCTGTGAACAAGCGCGGCCTCTGAAAAAGAACCGTCAGCGCCAAAAGGGACCTCCCTTAAAAGAAAATATCTATAGGCATCTACGCCGAACCTGTCAATCATCTCCATGGGATTCACTATGTTGCCTTTTGATTTTGACATTTTGTCCTCGCCCAGTTTCCACCACCCGTGAGCAAAGATTGTCTTCGGAGGCTCCAGCCCTGCGGCATGAAGCATTATAGGCCAATTAACCGCGTGCATCCTCAAAATATCCTTGCCTATCATATGCACGTCAGCCGGCCAGAACTTTTTAAATTTTTCAGCGTCTTCTCCATAGCCGCACACGCTTATATAATTTATAAGCGCGTCAAACCATACATATGTAACATGGTCCTTACTGAAAGGCATGGGGATACCCCATGAAAGCCTGGTCCTGGGCCTGGATACGCACAGGTCATTTAAGGGGTCCTGGAGAAAACTCAGTATTTCATTCCTTCTTATAACAGGTAGTATAAAATCTTCCCGCGAATTAATATAATCTACGAGCCACTTCTGGTACTTTGACAATCTGAAAAAGAAATTCTTCTCTTTGATGTGCTCTACGGGTCTATTGCAATCAGGACACTTGCCTTCAACAAGCTGGGCCTCTGTCCAGAAGTTCTCGCACGGCATGCAATACCAGCCGATGTATTCGCCTTCATACAGATCGTCGTTCTTATAAAACATCTCCAGGATCTTTTGCACCACTTTTTCATGCCGCGGTTCAGTCGTGCGGATAAAGTCATCGTAAGAGATATTAAGCTTCTGCCATAAATCTTTAAAGCGCGGCACAACCGTATCCACAAACATCTTTGGCTCCATGTCATGCGCCTCAGCCGCCTCTTTAATCTTCTGGCCATGCTCATCTGTCCCTGTAACAAATAACACTTCCGCGCCCTGAAGCCTCCTGAACCTGGCAAGGGTATCACACGCTATATTAGTGTAGGAGTGTCCTATATGAGGATTACCGTTGACGTAGTAAAGAGGGGTTGTAATATAAAATTTGTTCATTTATTATAATCGAGTTCTATCTGTTTTCCTTCTCCCAGCTCAACCAATACTTTCCGCTTAAGGGCGTTCACGCTTATAACCCTCCCCTTGCCTTCCTTTATCTTTATCTTATCTCCTTCTCTGGGAAGACCTTTTAAGTATTTTCTGTAATTCTGAAATTCATAGCCCAGGCAGCACATCAATCTTCCGCAGCAGCCTGAGATCTTGGAAGGATTAAGAGGCAGGTTTTGCTCTTTAGCCATCCTTATTGTCACTGGTTCAAAATTCTTCAGGAAACTTGCGCAGCACAAAGGCCTTCCGCAATGCCCGAACCCGCCGAGCATCCTGGCCTCGTCCCTGACGCCGATCTGTCTCATCTCTATCCTGACCTTAAAGATGTGCGCCAGGTCTTTTACCAGCTCCCTGAAATCAACCCGGCCTTCAGACGTAAAATAAAAGATAAGCTTTGTCCTGTCAAAAGAATATTCGGCGTCTATCAGTTTCATGTCGAGCTTCCGCTCCTGGATCTTCCTGACGCAGGTCTGAGAGGCATTTTTTATACGTTTCTTGTTTTCGTTTATCCTGAAAATATCCTCTTTTGTGGCTATGCGTATCACATTTTTTAAAGGCTTACCAAGGTCTGCCTCCAGGATCATCTCAGGCCCTCCTGTAACCTGGCCATAATCATGCCCCCGCTCAACCTCGACTATGACATAATCTCCTACCTTAGGGTGCATATCACCCTTTTCATAATAAACTACATTTCCTGTCTCCCTCATCCTTACCTTTATAGCTTCCCTCATGTTAACTCCGCTTAAGTTCCACGGCCATGTCAAAAAGAGCTATCTTGGGATTCACATTCCTCTTTATATAGCCGATGGTATTTACAATAGCTGATATATCACGTTCTAATTTTTCTTTTGAAAATCTTTGAGCATAGGAAGATATTTCAACTGAACGGTCAATGTTAAATAGTTCTTTATCTTCCTGTGTAAACTTGGAAACTAGCATATCGCGGTACCAGCAAAGAAGGAGGTTCAACCCCTCTTCTTTGTCGTCTCCCATATCTTCAGTCAACAGGTCTTCGTGCAATAAAGCGCTCTTTCTAAAAAAGAAATTATTCACAAGCCTGTCCCTTTTCGCCATCATATTTTTTTCTTTAAATGCCATTGCCCTGCCGAGACTACCCATTGCCATATGTGAAAATAAAACAGCCTCTTTGTCTTCTGCGCCGCGCGACTTAAGGAATGGCTGGATCTCATCCCGGCTCAGATTGTAAAATTTTAAGACCTTGCATCTGGAAAGCGCTGTAGGGAGCACCCCTGCCAGGTTACAAGAAGTAAGTATCAATATATGGTTATCGGGCGGCTCTTCTAAAACCTTTAAAAGCGCGTTCTGCGCCTCCTCTGTCATCGCCTCTGCGTCATTTATAATAAAGACCCTTTTCTTCCCCTCGTAAGGCTTTAAACTTGCTTCGTAAATAACATCCCTGATCTTGCCGATCTTTATAGCGCCTCTCTTCCCCTCCGGCAATATTACAAACACGTCAGGATGATTTCCAGAATCTATTTTTTTGCAAGAGGCGCAATCACATGCGCCTTCCTGAACTTCTCTTATGCAATTTATTGCCTTTGCCAGGGCAATCGCTGTAGTGCGTTTTCCTACGCCGTCAGGCCCCATAAAAATATAAGAACCTATTACCTGGCGCTCGGCTATTATGCCTTTCAAGGCCTTTATTGCCGTATCCTGGCCGATTATATTTTGGAATGACATAAGAAAATTTTAAATTTTAAAATTAATGTATTTAAGCATCGCTTCCCTGATCTTTTCCTGCGTTTCAGTTATATCACCAAGGGCCGTAATTATCTTTACTCTCCGACTGTCTTTGCGTGCAATAGACAGATACCCTTTTCTTACCTTGTTATGATACGCGAGAGACCTTTTTTCTATCCTGTCCTTATCCCTGCCAGCCCTCAAAAGACCTTTTCCAGCGTCTATATCAAGCAAAAACGTCAGGGCCGGCCATACCCCTTTTGTGGCAAGCTTGCCTATATTTTTTATAATACCTACATCAAGCCCGCCTGCGTATCCCTGATATGCTACTGTAGCGTCTATAAATCTGTCGCATATCACTATATGCCCTTTCTTGAGGGCAGGCAGTATCTTCTCATTTATTATCTGGGCTCGGGCAGCCATGTAAAGGAGCATCTCGCACACCACGTCCATGTCTTTATTTTCAGGGTCCAGGAGTATCTTGCGTATCTTTTCGCTTATAGAGGTTCCGCCTGGTTCACGCGTGTGCAGGACCTTGTATCCATTCTCTCTCAAAAATTCTACCAAGAGCTTTGAATGCGTAGTCTTGCCGCTGCCCTCCGGCCCCTCGAATGTTATGAACAAACCCTGCTTTGCCATAAAGTCCCTACCTTAACTTGACAAATCGAGTAATACACGAATTGTCAAGTTAAGCTATTTTACCCTCCAGGATGTGTCGTCTTTTTGGTCCTCCAGCATTATACCTGATTTGCTTAATTCTTTCCTGATTCTATCCGCTTCCTTAAAATCTTTTTTCTCTCTGGCTTTCTTTCTCAATAGGATCAAGCCCTCGATTTCTTTCCTTGATATCCGCGCCTCTTTCTCTTTAAATGTCAGGCCTAAAACAGAAGATATCTCTTCCATTATATCTACGGCATAACACAGTATAAAACCCTTTAATTCATCCTTGCTTTCCAGCAATATATTACATCTATTGACCATGTCAAAAAGGACCGCTAACCCTTTAGGAGTATTGAAATCGTCATCCATGGCCTCTTCGAATTGTTGCTTAAATTGCCGCATCGCTCCTGTTCCTTGTTTAGGAAGTATTATCTTTTTTAATTTTTCTCTTAATATATCTATGCGGTCATATGCCTTTTTCGCCTCTTCCATCTTTTCCCACGAAAAATCGACCGGATGGGAATAATGCGTCTGTAAAAATAAGATTTTCAGGACATCGGCCGGATACCTCTTCAATACATCTTCTATCGTGACAAAATTCCCCAGCGACTTTGCCATTTTCTCTTTATTGATCGTGAGAAGTCCGTTGTGTATCCAGAAGCGTGCAAATTTATTGCCTGCGGCTTCTGACTGGGCAACTTCATTCTCGTGGTGTGGAAAAATAAGGTCTATGCCTCCACCGTGCATATCAAACTCATCACCCAGGATATCTGAGCTCATCACAGAACATTCTATGTGCCAGCCTGGCCTGCCAGGCCCCCAGGGACTGTCCCAGAAAATCTCTCCCTCCTTAGCGGATTTCCACAGAGCGAAGTCAAGGGGATCTTTTTTACTTTCTCCGGGAGAAATCCTTGCCCCAGATTCAAGCGCCTCAAAACTCTGATTGGATAATTTTCCGTAGTTATCAGCTTTTCTTATATTAAAATAAACATCGCCGCCTGATTCATAGGCAGCTCCGTTTTTAATAAGAAGGCTGATAAAATTCTTCATTTTGTCTATGTATTCAGTAGCCTTTGGTTCCGCATCAGGCTGCATAATACCCAAATCATCCGTGCATTTATGATAAATACTGAGATATTTTTCAGAAACTTTTTTTACAGCAACATTTATATCTTCGTCTTTAAATTCCTCTTTTGCCTTATTAATTATTTTATCGTCTACATCCGTAACATTTCTTACAAATTTGACTTTATACCCTTTATATAGAAAATACCTTCTGATGACATCAAACACGTAAGCGCTCCTGGCATGGCCTATATGCGGAACATCATAGACCGTAGGCCCGCATACGTACATGCCTATACTGCCTTCTTTCAGCGGACTTAATTCTTCTTTTGTCCTCGTAAGGGTGTTGTATATTTTCATATTGATATTTTTAACATATTAAACTAAACATGCGATTGCGTAAGCTGCTATTGCCTCTCCTCTTCCTATAGCGCCTATGCCTTCCTGCGTAGTCGCCTTGATACTGATCTTGTCTTTATCTATGTCAAGCGAGACAGCTATCTCTTGTCTCATGCTGTCTTTAAAGGGCGCTATCTTTGGCTCTTCTAAAATAATAACAGAATCAACGTAATCCACTTTGAAGCCTTTTTTCTTTATCATGTCGCTGACTTTCGTTAGAAGCTCTAAGCTGACTATGCCTGCATAAGCGTCGTCATTTACAGGAAACTGATGGCCTATATCATCCATGCCAGCCGCGCCCAGTATAGCGTCGCATATCGCGTGTATAAGGGCATCGCCGTCTGAATGACCTTCAAGGCCTTTTATATGCGGGATCTCGATCCCCCCCAGCATGAGCGGACGTTCATCAACAAACCTATGTATATCGTAACCTATGCCGACTCTCATTTAACACTCCTTTTAAGGTTATCTTAGGTTGTCTAAGGTTATATGAAGTTATAAGAGGTTGCTTTTGCTGCAACCTGCAACTTCAGACAACATCTAACAACCTCAGATAACATCAGATAACATTTTTAATCAACATCCTTGCTAACTCTAGATCTTCCTTAGTTGTAATCTTTATATTCCTGTATGACCCCATTACTATCCTGGGTTTTATACCCATGGCCTCTACCAGCATGGAATCGTCTGTAATATATGTTTTCTTGTGCACTAATTTATATGCCTTTTCTATCAACTCCCTTTTAAAGACCTGCGGGGTCTGGGCCTCCCAGAAATCCCTCCTGTCAGGCGTATGATGAATGCGGCCGCCTTTTTTAACTATCTTCAAAGTTGGCTTTACAGGCACACCAGCCACTGCCGCTCCGAACTTTTGCGCTGCTTTCAGACAAGCGTTGATTAAATTGTCATTTATAAATGGCCTGATCCCGTCATGTATCAATATATAATCTATGTCAGGCGATACGTTTTCTAGCGCCATGGCAACAGAATCTGTCCTCTCTTTTCCACCCTTGACAATCTTTATCTTTCTTATGCGGTACCTGTCTATTATGCCGCGCTGAGCGTCCTCTATCCTGTTCCCGCTTACAGCGACTATTATCTCTTCTATATTGCTGTTACGCGAAAGGCGTAATAATGTCCAGGCAAGTATAGGCTTGCCATTAATATCTATATAAGGCTTTTCTATTCTTGATTTGATCCTCGTGCCTTTACCTGCGGAGGGAACAATAGCGGCTACTCGCATATATCGCATGCTACTTTTTATTATTTCTCCTGATTTCCTCTGGCGGCTTGCCGAATATCATCCTGCCTGCTGCGGTTTGGAGCACACTTCCCACAACTACACGCACGCTCTGACCTATAAGCCTTCTGCCATTATCCACTACCACCATCGTGCCATCCTCGAGGTACCCGACGCCCTGATTGTACTCCTTGCCTTCCTTTATCAGCCTTATATCAAGCATCTCTCCTGGCAGCACCACAGGCCTCAAGGCATTGGCCAGCTCATTCACATTCAATACGCTCACGCCCTGTATCTCAGCTATCTTGTTGAGATTAAAATCATTTGTAAAGACCTTTGCGCTCAGGACTTTTGCAAGCTTGACGAGCTTCGCGTCGACCTCTTTTAAATCAGCAAAATCCTCATTGTGTATCTTTACGTCTATGTTAGAGTTTTTCTGGAGCTTTCCAAGTATATCCAGGCCGCGTCTTCCGCGCGCGCGCTTTAAAGAATCGTTGGAATCCGCTATCTGATGCAGCTCCTTTAAGACAAAACGCGGGACAATAAACTTACCCTCTAAAAATTTTGTGGTGCATATATCCGCTATGCGGCCGTCTATAATAACACTCGTGTCAAGGATAACCATTTCATCCTTCTGGTCCTGCCTTGAAAACTTTACATACGGGACAATGATATTAAATTCGTCTCTGCCGCGAATAGCCACTATCATGCCAAGATAACAAAATACCAAGGTAAGCGCCACGCGCAAAGAATAAAATACAGTCTCGTCAAGATGCATCAGGGCGAGCGTATCTGAGACCAGCTTTGCCATTATGAGTCCGAATATGAGTCCAAAAACAGCTGACGAAAGCCCTCTCACAGAGACCTTGCGCATGATAAATTCAAAGAATATTATTATTACGGCTGCTGCAAAACCCATTACGCCGCCTAGCATGCTGAAATCAGCATTACCTATGGGCACAAATGAGCCTATCTGATTACCTATGATCACGCTGAGTACGATGAAAAAAATGCGTATAAATATTAGAGTCATTTAGATCTCCATGGGTTATGATTAAATGAGCTCACTCATATCATTTTTTCTTAGCCTTACTCTCCTTCGGCCTATACAAGAGTTTCCACGGGTGTTCTTTGATATCCAGTATCATTTCGTCAATATGTTTATATATGCTGTCATCGGTTAAAAGCCTGCCCACAGTACCCTTGCCTTCTTTCGCGGTCTTAATAAAATCCTGAAAATTTAACGTTAAAGATTCTACATTGGAAACTGTGTTTTTAATGGAGTCCCTGAAGGCCTCGTCTCCCACGATCTTATCTATAGATTCTATCATGCCTTCCATCTTAAAGAGTGTTTCCCGAGTCTCCCTTGTAAGCTCTTCTGTAGACACAGGATCATGACCCCTGAGGGTATCACCTTTCCCAAGAAGTCTCGTCTCCCTTGAGCCAGGAGTTATCTCCAGATATTTTTCGCCCAATAGGCCAAGTGTATTGATGGTAGCTACAGCATCTTCATTGACCCATGTATTCTGCGGCACCCATATAAAAAGCTTTACCATGGGTCTATTCTCCTGCTCGTCAAAATAGACATCTATACCCTGAATCTCGCCTACCTCGACCCCGGCATACCGCACAGGCGCGCCAACGCTTATACCATTGGCAAAACTGAAAAGCATATTAAGCGTATATCCGCGCTTGACACTGTAAAAATTCCCTATGGAAAACACTATTACTGACAGGATGACTATGCCTATAAAAATAAATATGCCGACCTTTAGTTCAAAACTTGATCTGGTAAACATCTCTAGCCTCCGTTTTCTGTAATAGGGCCTTTTGAGGCGCCTGTAATAAACTGTCTAACAATAGGGTCTTGCGAATTTTTTATCTCTTCCGGAGTGCCGACCGCTATGATCTTGCCTTTATATAACATGGCTATCCTGGTCGCTATCTTATAGGCGCTTACCATGTCATGCGTAACCACAATAGAAGTCACTTTTAATTTATGATTCAGATCTATTATCAGTTCGTTTACTGCGTCTGCCATAACTGGGTCAACACCTGTTGTCGGTTCGTCATATAAAATAATCTTAGGATTATTACATATGGCCCTGGCCAGACCTACGCGCTTTTTCATGCCCCCAGAGAGTTCAGCAGGCATAAGATCTTCTATACCCTTTAAACCTACCATCTCCAGCGCCCTGGCCACCTTTTCCCTGACAAGATCTTCCTTTAAGTCAGTGTGTTCTCTTAACGCAAATCCCACGTTTTCGTCCACTGTCATAGAATCAAACAAGGCAGCTCCCTGAAAAAGCATGCCAAAGCTCAATCTCAGTTCGTCCAGTTTTTTGTAATCTATCTTTGTTATATCGCTGTTATCTATCAGCACCTGGCCAAAATCAGACCTCAAGAGGCCTATTATGTGTTTTAAAAGTACGCTCTTTCCGCATCCGGAGCGGCCTATTATGACCATTGCTTCGCCGGAATTGATAACAAGGTTCAGGTTGTCCAGAACCTTGTTATCTCCGAATGATTTTGAAAGGTTTATTATCTCTATCATGGAAATATAAAATAAAATAA
>JAHIEN010000069.1 GCA_018901615.1 Candidatus Omnitrophota bacterium
CATTCTTAAATAAAAATAAAAGATATATAAATACGCTGTATATTAACCAATTTGATTTAAGAGATGGCAGTATTTTTTTACCGCAGGCAAAGGATTTAGGGATCGAGAATATCTTTATAATAAATCAATATGCAAATGAAGAATTTTATAATTTTCATAAATATGGATATGATGAGATAGGTGGTTTACGCTGGCAGGACAAGAGAAGGCAGATCCTTTCGTCCTACAAAAAAGTCTCTGATAATACTTGTGGAAATCCTGACTGTCCTCCATATGAATTGGAGCATCTCCTGTTTTTTCTTTATAATAAATTTGGCGATAAGAGGCTGATTTGTGATATTTTTGCTAAGGCTGAAGCAGAAAAGAATAAGGAGAGTTTCTATGGGCTATAAAAAAAATCTTCTACAGGCAGGCAATCCTCGTTTCTGCGATATTGTAATTACCAATAGATGCCTTCTGAAATGTAAGATGTGTAAGTCCTGGCAATGCGGACCGCAATCAAACGAGCTTACTTTTGACGAGGCCAAGAAATTCGTGCAGTCCCTATCCGAGTTTGTCAAAGAGCCGCTGGAGATAAACGTTATGGGCGGAGAACCTTTATGGAAAGATTGGTGCCTGGATCTGTGTAGTTTTATCTCTGAAAAGGGATTCAAGTCTATAATTTCTACAAACGCCTATCTTATAGATGAAGACATGGCTAAAAGAATAGCAGATTCTGGCTTAAATGTATTAGCCATATCATTGGAGAGTTTGAATCCGAATACGCACAATTATTTAAGAGGCAAGGACGATGTCTTTTCTAAGGTAATGAAGGCCATTGAATATCTAGAGAAGTACTGCGGCTCGAATTTAACCCTGACTATTTTAACCATAATAATGGAGAAGAATTTAGACGAGATATTGGAGCTTGCAGAGTGGGTTAACAAGAATAAGGCGCTTCAGAATATATCGTTTTTGGCTCTTCTTGAGACAGGCCTGGTTCAGGAGCGGCATAACTGGTTTAAAAGCCAGACCTATAAAGACCTCTGGCCGCAAGACACAAAAAAGCTCTACCAGCTTATAGATGAATTGATAAGATTGAGAAGGAATGGGTATAAGATCTGGAATCCCATTTCCCAGCTGGAGGCCTTTAAAGAGTATTATACAGAACCTGATAGATTTATGAGAGAGACAGAGTATCGCATTCACGATTATATAATCGACCTGGACGAAAACGGCAGCATATATCTCAGCGGCGATGTGTTGGGTAATATAAGAGGCGATGATTTGAAAGAGCTCTGGTTTTCTGAAAAGGCAAATCAAATAAGAAGGAAGATTGATACTCGCGGCCCAGGCAAGAGGTGTTGTGTAATAAATTTCATATGTGCCTTTCCCTCTGATGAGGAATATATGGATAAGCGGCATGAAAAGAATATCCAGCTTCATCAAAAGCTAGGATTTTATCATAAGGATCTGAAACAATTCGATAGCGCCATAAATGAGTTCAAAAAGGTTCTGGATATGGCGCCTGATAGCCAGCACGCCCGCATAGGACTCGGTTTTTGTTATTTTGATCAGGGAAAAATCGAAGACGCCTTTAATGAATTTAATCAAGCTTCTAATCTGGGCCCAGAGAATGAACATGTGCATCAAGGGCTGGGTTCGTGCTATCAGCACAAAAAACAATTTGATAAGGCAGTGGATGAATTCAAAAAGGCCCTGGCGCTTAATCCTGACAATTATTACGCCCATCAGGGGCTTGCATATTGCTATGAAAGCCTAAAACAGTTTGACATGTCCATAAGCGAGTTTAATTGGATGCTTAAAATTCATCCTAATAATGAACATTATCATATGGGTTTGGGATGCTGCTATGAAGGGCTGAGGCAGTTTGATAAAGCTATGGATGAGTTTAAACAGGCATTAAGGATAAATCCGAGTATAGAATGTGCCAGTCGGTGTATTGCAGCATGCAGCGAAAGTTTAAAACAACAGCGGGGTTAATGTGGATACGCAGAAGAGAGATATAAAGCGTCCGGATTTCTGTGTTGTAGAGGTGTCGCATAGATGTATGTTTAAATGCAAGATGTGTAACTACTGGATGTCCAAGGAAGATCCTGACGAATTAGAGCCCTATCATTTACATAAATTCATATCCTCACTTAAGGAATTTGTAGGCATGCCTTTTGAAATGAACATCTCAGGAGGCGAACCTCTTATGAAAGAAGGCATGCTCGATTTAGTTGAGTTTATAGCTGATCAGGGTTTTAGATTTTCTCTGGTTACAAATGGCTATTTGATAGATAAGGCCACAGCTAAAAGAATTGCGGATTCAGGCCTTAGTTTTTTGGCCATATCTTTAGATAGTTTAGACGAAAATATTCACGATTTTTTACGAGGCAAAAAAGGGGCGTGTTGTAAAGTAATAGAAGTATTAAAAATTTTCGATATACAAAAGGGAAAATTAAAGAATATTACATTGCAGACCATTATTATGGGCCAAAACCTGGACAGTATTCTGGATCTTGTCAAATGGGCAAAAGATAAACAGTTCTCTCATTCGCTTATGGCTGTTACGCGTCCTAATATGGTTCCCGTAGACCCTGAATGGTATAAAAAAGATGAATTTAATTTTCTTTGGCCAAAAGATACACGCAAGGTCCTGAATATCCTCGAGGAGCTTATTAAATTAAAGAAATCCGGATGCAGAATAGATAATCCGATAGGACAATTAGAAAAATTTAAGCTGTATTTTTCTGACCCTGAAAGATTCGTGAGAGATACGCCATGCAGTTTAGGTGATGGGATTATACACATTAGCCCAAAAGGCGATGTTTATTTATGCTGCGAGATGGAATCCGCAGGTAATATTAAAGAAGGCGATATAGGCAAAATATGGACTTCTCAAAAAGCGGAAAGCATACGGGAAAAGATAAGGCTTTGCAAAAGAAATTGCGCTGGAATGGTTAATTGTTATAGAGAGGTGTTGTGATTATATGAACGGATATTCAGTAAATGGTTTTTTAAAAAAGATAAACCTTTTTTCAACAGAATTAAAGCGCATTTCTTTAAAGAACGTAAAGCGCCTATTGCTAAATCCCTATATAATACCACGTTATGTAAGGGCGTTCTTCTCTTATGATATGGTGTTTGAATCAGAGCCTATTATTAAAAAACAAGAACTGAAGGGCCGGACTACCATGTTTAATATATTCGGCGACTTTGAAGAGCTGCATGATAGGATAGGGGGCAATGATGGTGATTTTAAGAAGGGCATCGCGAAAATAGAAAAACTTGTTCATGAGGTAGAAGATGTAAAGATAACAATTGCCCTTTCAAGATATAACTTTGCGCGGCTGAATAAAATAGCCGAGTTTTCCATGTCTCTTCTGGGAAAAAAGATAGACCTTTTTTCGATAGATCTCAAGCTTTTTCCAGTAAAGGATCTGCCTCAAAATTTCATTATCTATATCGAGAACATCAGGAAACACATTGATACAGAAAGGATAAGCGTATCTTTTTACGATGATGAATTGATGGAGATCCTCAATACAGTAGGCTTGCATGCCAAGGTGAATCCGGGCAGAGAAAAGGATCTGTTAAGGCTTTTGGGGATAATCAGCGAGCAGGTTCTTATTGGCCCCCAGACTATAGTATTTGACCCCTTCCATAGATGCAATGCGAAATGCCAGCATTGCTGGGTACATACGCCGGAGGTGAGGCATCCAGAAGAGTTCCTTAACCGTAAATTCGATTTCGAGCTTTTTAAGAAAATCATCGATGATGCTTCAGATATGATGACTGACGGGATAATACTGCAGGGCGACGGGGAACCATTGATGTATGATAAGTTCATGCCTATGCTCAGGTATGCCAGGAATAAAGGGCTGGGCGTGCTATTTTTTACAAACGGGATCTTACTTGATGAAGAAAAGGCAAAGGAAATAATAGACCTGGGTGTAAATGAGATTTACTGCAGTTTTCCGGCTGGTACCCCTGAGGTCTATGAAAAAATCGCATCAATACAGCCGAGCCAGACTTTTTACAAAATATGGGATAATCTGAAGAAATTTATGGTCATAAGAAGAGGATCCGGCAAGGATACGCCAAGACTTATCATAAGCCATGTAATACATAATATGAATTATCACGAACTCGTAGAGATGGCCAAGATGGATGCGGATATTGCCCCAGATGCAGTGCGTTTCTATCTTATAAGATTAGATGTGATGAATAGATTTTTGCAGCTTAAGCCAGAGGAGATAGAGGAGATAAAAAAGCAAATCCCGGAGATCTCTGAAATCCTGAAGAAGAAGGGCATAGAGTTTATAGACAATTTTGAATTTCAACTAAACCACTATGATGATGAAACGGGAGCTTGGTCAAAAGACTTCTTTTTAAATCATGGCTGCACGATTGGCTGGTATTTTAATTTGGTTCCCGCTAAATATGATATGAGTTTTTGCTGCCATTTGCGTACAGTAGGATATCTGGATGAGAAACCATTTAAAGAAATCTGGAATTCAACTAAATATTGGAGATGGAGAAGACAGGCGAAATATTTAAAACAAAACAGAAATGCAGAGTTTCTTAATAAGCAGGTTTTATACGATGAACATTGTGATCACTGCGATAATCATCAGACTATAATAAAGACCTTGAATGAGTTAAAAAAGTACGATTTATTTAAGTATTATTGAGGGAACGAAGGATCTCTAACTATCATGAATATTAAAATAGTAAGACCCGAATTCTAACTTAAGATGCTTGATTTGTTAATAAGGAGCAGTATAATACAATCAGGCCGCAAATTACCAGCCTCCTGCTCCAGAGGCTATTAGACAAGAGTGGATAGGAAATGAGGTTGTTCTCTTAAGAACTGGTATAACTTATGAGGGCAGTCATTTTAGCTGGAATATTGCTAATACTATATTAAAAGATATAAA
>JAHIEN010000070.1 GCA_018901615.1 Candidatus Omnitrophota bacterium
CGCTAATGTAAACTTATTTTGCTTGATCTACAAGGAAATTAAATCCATCCTTATGCTATAATGTAACTTATGGTGCGCCCAGCGAAGCTATTGTAAGCTAACGGGTGAACCTGTCCCAAGAAAAAAAAAAAAGTTTAGAGGACAGGAAGTCCCGTCAAGGTAAGTACCGAGACGCCTTGTAGCTGACTCCACTTTTCTGCTGAGAAGCAGAGGAGCAGAGCGGAGTGACAAACTTTCAAACTGTTAGGATAAAACTAACAGCAATGGAAAGTGCAAAACTACAGCCCGTAGCATAAAGCGAACTCTGCAGCCTCGTAACATTATCAGCCGAAAGGCAGAGAAGGCCGAGCAGGTCATGTCGAGCGAAGGCAATAACTGTATGAGTGACTCGGACAAATAAATAAACTTATACAGGACTTCTTCGGGGTATGGGAGATGGGATGTAGTTAAAGTTTACAATGGAACTGGGGAGACCCTACTTGGTATATAGGCTTTCTCTATAAGTGAAAGAAAATCACGAAGTGAGAAAGAGCCGAGAGGGAGTCCGATGAGGGCATAGTACTAAGGAAGGCAAGGACAACAGAACCTTGTCGAGGGAAGGCTCTCAACTTGAATCAGCTTCCAAAGGAAGTAAGCATGAGGGAGTGTCAGAGATGACTAAAGACCCCAGAGATAAAGTGCGAGAACTTCAGAAGAAGCTATGGGTTAGCGCAAAGAAGAGCAGGAGGGACAGATAATCTATCCCAACCCTGTGCATTTGAAGGCCTAACCAAGAAGATTCTCGGTAAGCCGTGTGATTCGAAAAGGTCACGCACGGAATTGAAAGGGAGGAAATGGAGACAGGACTTATGCTAACATTAACAGTGTAAGCACCTGCGCCTTTACTTTACCAATGATAAAAAATCTTATTTTAATTTCTTTCGCTAGTTTATTTTTAGTTTTTGCTTTCCCGAAATTTAGCATAAGTTTACTTGCTTTTATCGGATTTATCCCGCTTTTTTTCGCGCTCCACAATAAGTCCCCTAAAAAGGCGTTTCTTATCTCATATCTCTGCGGGTTTTTGTTCTATCTCGGGACCCTGCACTGGCTCTATCATGTTACGGTTTTCGGGCTGATAGCGCTATCCCTGTATCTTGGCCTGTATTTTGGGATCTTTGGTTTTTTGTTTAATCGGATTACATTCGCCCTCCGCCCTTCACTCTTCACCCTTTTTCTGATCCCTCTTATCTGGACAGGCCTTGAATGGCTTCAGGCCCATCTTTTTAGCGGCTTTGGCTGGGCGCTCTTAGGTTATTCGCAATACAGAAATACCCTCCTCATACAGATCGCTGATTTTTCAGGAGTATATGGGGTTTCTTTTGTGATAATGATGATGAATGTGGCAATTTGGAGATCGATCAGGAGGACTAAGTTGCGTAGCGCAAAGGAAAAATGCTATGCGCTACCTGCCCCGTACCCTTGTGGTGCGGGGTGCACTGCGCTCTATGCAATACTAATTCTCATCGCAGTCTATAGTTATGGTTTTTTCAGGCTTAACCAGCAGGAGATAGACGCGGATAGCGTCAAAATATCGGTTATCCAGGGCAATATCCCGCAGGAGGCCAAATGGGACCCTCGTGCCACAGATGATATAATAAAACAATATACAAACCTTACAAGGCTTGCGGCATTTGAGAATCCTGATCTGATAATCTGGCCAGAGACTTCTTTTCCAGGTTTTTTTATAGACGACGAAGAAGAAACAGCCAGTGTCCTGAAGCTGGCAAAAGAGATAATGATACCAATACTGGCAGGAGCTAACACGACGAGCGGTTTAGATACTTACAACAGCGCTGTTTTAATCTCTTCAAAAGGAGAGATAGAGTCTGAGTATAACAAGATCCACCTTGTCCCATTCGGTGAATATGTGCCGTTTTCAGATAGATTTCCGCTCTTGCGCAGACTGGTCCTTGGCGAACTCGGAGGATTTACTGCAGGCCACGATTTCACGCTGTTCGAGGTTAAACCTCGAACAGCTAATGTTCGAGGTTTAACCTCGAACATGAATTTCGCGGCCCTGATTTGCTTTGAAGATATATTTCCTGCGATGGCCAGGCGATTTGTCCAGGACGGAGCCGAGTTTCTAGTGGTTATAACCAATGACGCCTGGTATGGCAAAAGCGGCGCAGCATACCAGCATGCGGCATGCTCAGTATTCAGGGCAATAGAGAATAGAGTGCCTGTTGTAAGAAGCGCCAATACAGGCTATTCATGTTTCATAGATTCAAAAGGTAAGATTTATGATTCAGTAGAAGAGGGCGGGTCCCACCTATTTATCACAGGACATAAAACCTCAAGAGTAACTTTACTCCGTAATAAAATCTCTAATTAAAAGGTAATCGGTGAGTTAACAAGGGATGTAGGTTCTCAAGTGTTCGAGGTTAAACCTCGAACAGCTAATGGCCAGCGGGTGACATGGCGACAGGTTCCCTGCTGACCGCAGCGAAAGCGAGGACAGCAGGGTGTCGCCGTGGCAGGACCCGCTGCCTTGTAGAAACAATATTACAAAAAGCCCTATTTTTATTGACACTATATCATATATAAGATATAATTGCCGAGAAGGAGTGCATATCATGGAAGAAATCAATGAGTTTGTCCGGCAGAGGATTGATAAGTTAAATGCCCTCAAAGAGATAGGCATTGAGGCTTATGGCAGGTATTTTAATAAGGCGCAGAGTATAGAGAAGTTAGTTGAGGGCTTTGAAGAAGGCGCTGAGGTTCAGACTGCTGGAAGGATCACCGCGCTTAGGGAGCATGGAAAGAGCGCGTTTTTAGATCTCAGGGATTCGACAGGAAGAGCGCAAATCTACGTAAAGTTAAATACCATTGGCGAAGATAATTTTAATAATATATTTAAAAGGTTAGATATAGGAGATATATTAGGGGTAAAAGGCAGACTTTTTAAGACCAGGACAGGCGAGATCACTGTGAATGCCGAGGAGATCACAATGCTGGCCAAAGGCCTGAGGCCATTGCCTGAAAAGTGGCACGGCCTGAAAGACGTAGAGATAAGATACCGCCAGAGGTATGTGGACCTTGTAGTAAACGAAGACGTACGAAAGGTTTTTCAATTACGCAGCTTGATAGTTTCAAAGATCAGGAGATTCTTAGACGACAGAGGATTTTTAGAGGTAGAGACACCTATGATGCATTCTCTGGCAGGAGGCGCCGCAGGCGAGCCATTTAAGACGCATCATAAGGCCCTGGACATAGATCTATTCCTGCGGCTTGCGCCAGAGCTTCATCTAAAGAGACTTTTAGTAGGCGGCTTTGACAAGGTGTATGAATTGAACAGGAGTTTCAGGAACGAAGGGATCTCTGTAAAGCATAATCCTGAGTTTACCATGATAGAGATATACCAGGCGTATTCTGACTGCGAGGGCATGATGCGGCTCACAGAAGAGCTGTTTGCGTACGTTGCCCAGGAAACGCTCGGCGCGTTAAAGATTAAATTTAAAGACCAGGAGATAGATTTAACTACACCTTGGATCAAATGGTCATTCGCTGAAGAGATCAAAAAGAAGTTTGATATAAACCCGGATGATGATTCAAAGGTGTGGATTAAAAAACTTAAGGCCAAAGGGGTTGATTTTAAGGGCAAGGACATTAATCGCTCGCAGATAGTGAATATTATCTCAGAGATGATCGAGCCAGAGGCAAAGGATAAGCCGATATTCGTGGTTGACCTTTTTGCGGAACTCTGCCCTTTGGCAAAAAAGAAAAAAGACAACCCATTATTGACTGACAGGTTTGAACTTTTTATAAGCGGCATGGAAATCGCTAACGCCTATTCCGAGCTCAATGACCCTATTGAGCAGAAGAAAAGATTCCATGAGCAGTTGATGGAGCAGGAAGGTATAAAAAAAATCGACGAGGATTTTATAAGGGCGCTGGAATACGGCATGCCTCCAGCAGGAGGCCTGGGTATTGGCATAGACAGGCTGGTGATGCTTTTGGCAAATCAGCCGTCAATAAGAGACGTGATCTTATTCCCGCAGTTGAAACCAGAGCAAATATGAGATACGAATTGTGGATCAGTTTTAGATATTTGGTTTCAAAGCGCAGGGAAAAGTTTATTTCCATCATAAGCTTTATTTCGATAATGGGCGTGGCAGTCGGAGTGGCCGCGCTTATTGTGGTCCTGGCTGTAATGAGCGGGTTTGACAATGATCTGCGCGATAAAATAGTAGGCACAAATTCTCATATAGTGATTGAAAAAGAAGGAGGGATCGAGAATTACAACTTCCTGATAGAGGAATTAGACAATATGCCGGATGTAGTAGCAAGTTCTCCCTTTGTAAACGGCCAGGCATTGATCAAGACAGAAAAAGAGGTCCTGGGAGTTATATTCAGGGGTATAGATCCCGATAGAGAACAAAAAGTAACAAAGCTCGGCGAGTATTTGCAGGCAGGCACGCTTTCTCTTGAAAAGGACAGCGTGCTGATAGGAGCTGAGCTCGCGTGGAGATTAAATTTCAATATAGGGGATGCAGTTTCTTTGGTATCTGCCGCGAGTCCAAAGCCAAAAGAGTTTATAGTATCTGGCATCTTTAAATCAGGTATGTTTGACTATGACATGAACCTGGTTTTCACCAGCATCGAAGGCGCGCAAGAGTTTTATGATGTCGGAGACATGGCAGGCGGCATAGGCATAAGAGTAGCTGACGCGTACAAGGCAGACATCATAAAAGACACGATACAGGAAGAAATAGGATTTGATTACTGGGTAAGGAGCTGGTCAGACCTGAATAAAAATCTGTTCAGCGCGCTGAAACTTGAAAAGATGACCATGTTTATTATACTGGCGCTGATAGTGCTGGTAGCGTGTTTTAATATAGTCTCAACTCTCATAATGATGGTGATGGAAAAGACAAAGGATATAGGCATCTTAAAATCCATTGGCGCAACAAATTCAAGTGTAAAGAGTATTTTTATGCTGAACGGCTTCCTTATAGGTTTTTTAGGCACGGCGATTGGCGGCGCATGCGGCTTTGTCTTATGCTATATATTGAAAACATATCAATTTATAAAATTGCCTAGAGATATTTATTACATAGATAGGCTGCCGGTCAACCTTAATATTAACGATGCGATAACTGTGATTATATCGGCAATGATGATCACCTTGATTTCTACTGTTTACCCTGCGTGGCAGGCAGCCAGGCTTCAACCTGTGGACGCGCTGAGGTATGAATAAACCCCTCGACGCATCCCCGGCCTAAAGGCCGTGGTATTTGCTCGGGGTAATCCTGAGCGGCGCCTTTGGCGCCGTCGAAGGATAAAAAACCGCGGAACTATGCTTAGAGTCGAAGGAGTTCATAAAATATACAAGACCGGCAAGAGAGACCTGCGGGTCTTGCGCGGCATAGACCTTGAGATTAAAAAAAGTGAGACACTTACAGTAGTTGGGCCGTCAGGCGCGGGAAAGTCCACGCTTTTACATATAATGGGCGGCCTGGACAGGCCGAGCAAAGGCAGGGTTCTGTTGGATGACAAAGAGCTGTACAGATTATCTGATAAAAAAAGGGCGTGGGTAAGGAACAATAGAATAGGTTTTGTATTTCAGTTTTATCACCTATTACCTGAATTTACTGCCCTGGAAAACGTGCTGCTTCCGGCATTGATCTGGGCTCAAGGCTTCCCTCGGCTTCGCTCGGGACAGGCAAGGCTCAAGGCTTCCCTCGGCTTCGCTCGGGACAGGCAAGGCTCAAAGAATAGAGCCGAATACTTATTGCGGGAATTCGGTCTTGGAGAAAGGTTAAGGCACAGGCCTGGCGAACTTTCAGGCGGAGAACAGCAAAGGGTGGCTATAGCCAGGGCCCTGATAAATGGCCCTGAGCTTCTATTTTGCGATGAACCTACTGGTAATCTGGATTCCAGTATGGGAGAGGAGATACTGAATATTTTGTTCAATCTGAATAAAAATAATAATACGACAGTTGTCGTAGTGACTCATGATAAAGAAATCGCGAAAAGGTCCAGCAGGGTCATAGAAATGCGCGACGGTAAATTCATTTAAAACTCGGAGGTTTTATGAGTCGACAGGTCTATATTAATGGTGAATATTTTGACAAGCAGGAGGCAAAGATCTCTGTCTTTGACCATGGTCTTCTTTACGGGGATGGTGTCTTTGAGGGGATCCGCGCCTACAACAGACTTGTCTTCAGGCTCGTTCAGCATATCGACAGGCTCTATGAGTCCGCCCATGGCATTATGCTGAAAATAGCCATATCAAAGAAAGACATGATAAAGGCAGTTATTGATACATTAAAAATAAATAATCTGGATGACGCTTATATCAGATTGATCGTCACAAGAGGTATTGGCGATCTTGGCCTTGATCCAAGAAAATGCAAAGACGCCTCTATTATAGTCATCACGGACAAGATCCAGCTTTATCCTGAAAAATTATATAAAGATGGATTAGGTATCATTACAGTGCCGACCCCAAGGAATATCCCTGAGGCATTGAACCCTCAGATAAAATCACTGAACTACCTGAACAATATCCTCGCGAAGATAGAGGCCATCAATAATGGCTATGAAGAGGCGTTGATGTTTACCGCGTCAGGTTATGTGGCAGAGTGTACGGGCGATAACATTTTTATCGTGAAAGACAATGCCATTATAACGCCTCCCGCGTACCTGGGAATTTTAAAAGGAATCACGCGGGCCGCGGCCATGGATATAGGCAAAAAGCTGGGACTTGAGGTAAAGGAAGATGTCCTGACGCGCCATAACATTTTTACAGCTGATGAATGTTTTCTTACGGGCACAGCTGCGGAGATCGTGCCTGTTGTGAATATAGAGAAAAGGATTATAGGGGACGGAAGGCCCGGCAAGATTACCCTGAAGATCATGAAAGAGTTCAGGAAATTGACGAAAAAGGATGGGGTAAAATATTAAACAGAGGTTGTCTGAGGTTATCTAAGGTTATCTGAAGTTATCGGAGGTTGCTTTTACTACAACCTGCAACTTTAGATAACATCTGACAACCTCATGCAACATCAGATAACCTTTTGAATAATGGAGGCATAACATGCTGTGTAATATTTGCGCAAAGGCTCAGGCAACGGTTCACCTTACAGAGATCATAGATGACAAGATGACAGAACTGCACCTATGCGAAGAATGCGCCCAGAAAAAAGGCGCCCAGATGGAAAGCCATTTTGGGCTGGCGGACTTGCTTGCTGGGCTGGCTGATCTGGGAGGCCAGTTTAACGCTACAACAAAAGAGACCAAGATAAAATGTATGCGCTGCGGCTTGACTTATGAGGATTTTAAAAAGGTGGGCCGTCTTGGATGCGGAGAATGTTATACCGCGTTTAAAGAGGCCTTATTGCCTTTATTGAAGAGAATACACGGTTCCACACAGCATTATGGCAAGTCTCCTAAGAAGCTTGTAAAATCTTTGAAGTCTACGAAGGTTCTAAAGGCAGCAAAAGAGAGCAAGGGCGGAGCGCAGGAACTGAAGGACAGGCTTCAACAGGCAATACAGAAGGAAGAATTTGAAGAAGCAGCCAAGCTGCGCGATATGATTAGAGAGATGGAAAAAAAGGATAAAAAATAAATAATCAATGAAGGCGAGGGCTAATTTATGAATTTAGATGATCTATTAAGAGATAAAGGTGAATGGTTAAGGTCAACAGGCCCCAATGTTGATATAGTGATGTCTTCGCGCATCAGGCTTGCGAGAAATCTAGCAAAATACCCCTTTGTCCACTGGGCGAGCAAAAAAGAACAGCACGAGATCCTGGCAGCGATCAA